>JAFXRA010000260.1 GCA_017526725.1 Candidatus Rifleibacteriota bacterium | reverse complement strand
GGTTTACAAAAAATACCTCAATCTTAAGATTGAGGTATTTTTTTACGTAGTTATTGTAGTTGGTTTTTATTGTTTTTATTGTTTAATCGAAAGTAATAAAGTTATCTAATGATTCTAATCAATTATAGTTTATAGAGGATAAGTAAGACAATAACTATCAAAAACAATAATTACTAAAAAATAATAATGACAGTCGCTTGCTCAACCTTATTCTCCTCCGCGGTCTCTGTAGATTTTTACCTTCGGATAATTTTTGAGGGAACGAGCCTTGTGCGGAGAATAGAAGGTTTCGCGTCTACTGTCATCTACTATTAATTCGTCATTTTAGCCTCTGAAAGACGCGTGGCAATCTATGAAAGCTTTATTAATAAAAGAAAAAGTTTGGATTTGCTCTACGCCAAGCTTTGCTTGGCATTGTTTCTACCAACTCTGATCTAATGTATATAATTCTGTCTGGGCTTCTTGATAATAATCACAGGAACTATCATCTTCATTTTCAACTATGACCTCAAAATAGTATTTGGCTTGTTCTGGTTTATTTTCATACTTACATATTTTCCCAAGAATAAGAATAAATTTATAAAAAAGCTTGTTCTCGTCAAATTTATCTAAATCCAATCTCAAACCTTCTTTGGCTGCCCATTTTGCTTCAAAGAGCATGGATTGCTTGATGGCAGTATCTGCTATTAAATAATAAAGCTTTATATTATTGGGAGAGTATTGTAAAGCCTTTTTCCCCTCTTCGAAAAACATATTATATATTTTGGCATTCTGATATTTTTTTACTAGCGCGTAATGATTAGCAAATTCTTTTTGGTTTATTTCTTCTTTTTCAGCAAGAATATTTTGAACTCTGGCAATATCGTCTTCAACAGAGTAGTTCTTGTCGATTTCCTTGGTTTGTTCAAATAGTTTTAAGGCTTCTTTATAATTCTTAGATTCTTCTTTTAAACGGCCTAGTTTATAGTAGGGTGCAGCAAATCTTTCACTTATGGGAACCATATCTAAGAGAAAAACTGCTATTTCATAGTATTCTGCAGATAATTTGCTTTGACCCCAGGCTTCATAAGAAACAGCGTCACCATATACTGTACAAATGAAAGGTAAATATTTGAAATTATCTTCTTTTACACAAAGATTAACCGCTTCAAATCCTTTTTCTGATTCTTCATAAAAAGGAGATTCATAAATATTTTTACCCAATAATACTTTAAATAAGTAGTCTACGCTTTCTTTTGTTCCAAATGCTGCATTATAGTTTTCTATTGCTTTAATATAATATTGTTTGTCAAATTGTAAATCGCCTTTTTTACTCTGTTCATCTGCTAAAACTTTATTATCATCTATTTTTTCTTTTGGATCGATTTTTCCAGCGATAATACCTTTAAGTCGTTCTATATTGTAATCTGTTTTTATGTATTCATCTGCTTGGGGGAATTTTTTCTTTATTTTTTCATATATTTCAATAGCTTCATAATACTTACCCATCGAAGAGTAGGTAATTGCTAAATTTGAATAATGAAAAGGGTCTTCTATAACGCTTAGAGATTTTTTATGATACTCTACTGATTTTTCATAATCTTCAATATGTGAATATGCGCAGCCCAAGGAATTATAAATTCTTGCTAATTCTTTTTGATCTCCTGAAGCGGATACTATTTTAAGGTTTTCAAACAGAGATTCAAATAAAAGGTCTGTATTCATGCTTTCTTCATCTTGATCTAAGCCGATAGATATGTGCAAACTAATAAGATTGTTTATTTGTTCAGATTCTTCTGGAAGCATTTTTTTTATTATTTGGTACTCTTTTATTGCTTCAGCTCTTTTACCTTTTTGAACTAGATTTTGAGCGTTTGTATAATGATCATAAGCTTCCTGTATATGTCTTAAAGGATACTTTCCTTCGCTTCTTTTGAATTGAAAAAACATGTTGGATTCATAGTTTTTACGTTTAACCGCTTCTACTTTAACCCCTGCTTTTATTTTATTTAATATTTTCCCTCTTAATTCTGGAACCCCATAATAGTCAGACTTAATGCTTAGGATATAATCGCATATTTTTAAAGCTTCTCTGAAGTTTCCAATAATATCATAAATGGTAGCAAGTAAATCATACATATATAAGAAATCAGATTGTGGCTTATCTTTTGTATATTCTATGGCTTTATTTAAACAGTCTATAGCTTTTGAGTATAATTCTTCTTCTCGATAATAATATTTACCCATTAAGTAATATATATTGCAAAACTCATTTTTTACATCTTGATTATTCGATAGTTTAATGCATAATTCACAAACATCTTTTATTTTATCTTTACAAAAGCAAAAATCATCATTATCACATATTCTGAAATACTCATAAACAAAATCTAAATTATCTGGGTAAAGCTCTAAGGCTTTTTCTATGTATTTCATAGCAATTTCTGCTTCTTCAATCTTACAGCCAAGTATTCCTCTTAGTTTATTGTGCTTGTATGCTAAATAGTAGTAAACATAGGCTTTTCCCTGATTCGACATAGAGTCAATCTTTTTTTGAAGACTTTCAATTACATATTTCTTTTGGTAATCATTTATAGTTAGATGATTTTTAACGGCTTTGCTTTTATTTCCTTTTGTACCAATTAATTCTATTTTAGGGAAATTCGGAACAGGGTTTGTGCTAGAAGAATATTTGTAAAATGAATTTTGCTTTTTACCTGAGGGAATAATAGAACCAGAGTTTTCACTGACAGTGTCACTTAAATCGTTTAGAGTGTCAGATATGTTTTCTGCTATGTTTTTTATAAAATCCCAGACAGCCATTGGAACTCCGTGTTTGTGAAATGTTATCTTATTCTAACATAATTTTATTGGTAGTTGAAATAGTTAGATATAGTTGGAAGGGTTAGAAGGGTTGGAAGAGTTGGAAGAGTTGGAAGGGTTGGAAGAGTTGGAAGAGTTGGAAGAGTAAGAAGACTTAGAGTTGTTGCTAAAAAAAGAATTGTCTTTTATTTATCATTGATTTAGAATGATATTGATAGGAGACAGACTGACAATATGAAAATCAGTGATAGATTAATATATAATGCTGAAGTAAAAGATGGATTAGCTTGTAAAAGGCCTGTGGTTGCCCTTGAATCTACAATTATTTCTCATGGTATGCCATACCCTCAGAATATTGAAACTGCACGAATGTTGGAAAATACGGTGCGTGAAAATGGTGGCGTTCCTGCGACTATTGCTATATTAGATGGAAGAATACGAATAGGTATTACTGAAAAAGAATTAGAAATTCTAGGCACGAGTAAGGATATAAAAAAGGCCTCAAGACGTGATTTACCTTCAATAATTGCATTAAAACAAAATGCTGCTACAACTGTTGCGGCTACTATGATTTGTGCAAATCTGGCTGGTATTAAATTCTTTGCAACAGGTGGTATTGGCGGTGTGCACCGAGGGGCTTCAGAAAGTTTTGATATATCCGCTGACCTGCTTGAATTTACTAGAACAACTGTTATGGTTGTCTGTGCAGGAGCTAAGGCTATATTGGATATTCCTCATACTATGGAATACTTAGAAACTTTAGGTATACCAGTATTTGGTTATCAGACCGATGAAATGCCAGCTTTTTATTATAGGAATTCAGGAGTAAAGGTACCTCAGCGTTTTGATGACCCTGCTGATGCTGCAGAAATATTCAGACGTTCTATTGATTTAGGTTATAAGAGCGGTATTTTGGTTGGAAATCCTGTTCCCAAAGAATTTGAAATGGATAAATATGCTATTGAATCTAAGATTGATGAAGCATTAGAAGATGCTAAAAAACAAGGAATAAAGGGACAGGCGGTTACACCTTATCTGTTGCAGAGATTATATGAAATAACCGGAGGAGAAAGCCTTAGAACCAATATTGAACTTGTAAAAAATAATGCTGCTTTGTGCACGAAGATTGCAGTCGCATTTTTCAAACATTAAATAAGGAGAATGACAAAATGAAAGAAAGAATTAAGAATGCAATTGATATGCTTACTACTAATAAAGGTGACGGTTGGTTTACTGTTTTAGAAGAACCAAAATCTGAAAAATTCATTCAGTTTACTTATGATGAAGGCTATGGTTTGCAGGTTGATTTACCTGTTGTTGCGCTGCAGCCAGAAGAGTTGCCAAAAGCCGAAAAGCTGATGGGTGAATATTCTATAGAAAAAATAGTAGTTAATCCTGAAGAAGATGATTGCTGCTGCTGCGGTGAAGATCATGAACATGATGAACATTGTGATTGCGGCTGCGAAGACCACCATCATGATGAACACTGCGCTTGTGGCTGTGAAGACGAAGAAGAAGAAGATGCAAAGTTTGAAAGCTTCAACAAAAAAGTAGAAGACAATGATAAAGCTGTTGAAATAGCTTATCGTGTATTTAAAGAAGTCTATGGTTTATCTGATGATACACCAATCAACGTTACTATATTTAGATGAGCTATAGAACAACAGAGTTTAAGTAATAGAATGGGGAACAACTTGATTAGATTTATATCTAGTCAAGTTGTGGTGGAACTAAGGCAATAAAAATATCGTTTACATTTGTGCCAGTGTACCCTGTTTTTATTAACCCTCCAGCTTTTTTGAAGAAGTTGTAAGAATCGTGTTTGTTCAAACTTTCTTCATAATTAAGAGACTTTATCATAGCATTTTCGACTGTTTTTGAATTTATAATTACACCCGCAGCATCTGTGGGCCCGTCTATTCCATCTGTTCCTGCAGCAAGAAAGAATATCGGTCTGTCTGGAAATTCGACATAATATTTTAGCATAGCCAATGCAAACTCTTGGTCTCTTCCACCGGCAACAATGCTTTTAAGCTGTTTCTGTCTCAGTTCTTCGCCTAAAGACGCTATATTTTCAGATTTAAAAACGCTTTTAAAACTATTTCTTGGTACATCGTCAAGATTATCTGAATTTTCTGTTTTAGTATTATTCCCTTCAGAGTTTCTTTTAAAAGTTACTACTGGTTCTCCACCTGAAATAACAGCGAATGGGTCTAGGTTATCCTTTTTAAGCTTAGAGACATAGAAAAAGAATTCTTTGGCTTCTTCAGAAGCTTCACCGGTTATTGCTCTTGGGTAATAGAAGAGTTTAAAATCATAATCTTCTAAGTATTTTCCGGCTGCCTCAAGGGCTGAATGATTGTCGGCAATTATTGATGTAGAGACTGCTCCAAATATTTTCTTTTTATTTTCTTCTGTATTTTTTTTCGTTTTTGAAAAATTATTTGTGGTGAGGTAATTGCCTACGTTTTCTGGTATTGATTCCCAAATAGAGTGTT
>JAFXRA010000259.1 GCA_017526725.1 Candidatus Rifleibacteriota bacterium | reverse complement strand
GACAAGCTTCTTAACTTCTGTCTGTGCTGAAATAGCATGTTCAAAAGGCGATGCAGTGCTCTGCAATAAACTTAGTCATCTAGCCTGGACAACCTCATTCCATGACAAAGAACATGTTATGAGAATCCAGAAAGCTCAAAATGCCTGTATTTATTTCGAACGACTCAAACAGCCTCGTTTGAATTTCAGTTTTGCCAGATTTCTTACTGGCGTAGGAAAAAGCAATAAAATACCTGTTTTGTATGTTCAAGGTCTTGAATGTCTCCTTTCTAACTACAGACAGAGCAAAAGTCTTACAATTTCAGCAATACTATTGAATAGCCTGCCAGAAGTAACCAAGCTTCTTGATGAAAAGAACGAAGATTTACCCAAAGATAGATTATTGGAATACATAGAAGAAGTATCCAAGATTCCTCAATCTATGACAATTTCAAGCAAATTTGACGAAGCAAAAGATTTATTGCTTAATAACAAAATAGAAGAACTCGCCAAATTAATCGATGATTACCCATCTTTAAAGGATGAAAATGACGAAACCGGAATGACTCTTCTTATTACAGCTTCACAAATAGGCAATATGCCTGCTGTAAAAATGCTCTTAGAAAAAGGCTCAGATGTTCATAGATGCGAAACAATTTCCGGCCATTCATCTATTCTGGAAGCTGCAAAAATGGGCCATTATGATATAGTTAAAGTCTTGATAGACAATGGAGCTGATCCTGAAACTCGTGACAAATACGGGTTTACCCCACTTTTAATGGCAATAGTAGAAAAACAGTTCGACGTTCTTGCCACACTTTTGGGCTACGGTGTCTTATTAGAAAGACGTGACGATAATTTTGATACTCCTCTTCTTGCAGCAATCAGATGCAATAACCTTGAAGCTGTCAGACTCCTTGTTTCAGCAGGGTCTGATATAACTGTAAAAACAAAAGACGACAAGAGTATTTTTGAATTAGCTGATGAATTGAAAAACGAAGAAATGATTAATACTCTTTCAATTCTTAAGGCTCCTGAAAAACAAGAAATTAATATCGAAAACAAAGCCTAAATGGTTGGAAGAAAGAAAAAAGCTTCTCCTGTCACTCTGAATGAGTATGACAGACAATACTTAAAAGATGTTATTCAGCAGGCCGGCGGCTGTGAAGTCTGTTCCGCTGCTGTTTGCTGTGCACCTGATCAATATACTGATGTAAGAATTATATCCAGAGGAACTATAGACTCTGCACCTGCAGTAATAAAAAGTTTAAGACCTGGTGAAGTTCTGCTGCACAACCATCCGTCAGGCAGATTAAAACCTTCTGAAGCCGATATGGGCGTTGCTTCTATTTGCGGGAAATCAGGAATTGGCTTTGCTATACACAATAATGACTGTACAGAATTTTATGTTGTAGTTGAGCCTTATATAGAAGAACAGCCTGAACAATTAAGCAAAAAAGAGATGATTGCCTATATCTCAAAAGAAGGCCCTATAGCATCTAAGCTTAAAAATTACGAGCAGCGCGACGGTCAGATAGAAATGATTGGGAAAATCACAGATGCCTTAAATGGCCCCTGTCACGCAATATTAGAAGGCGAAACAGGTATCGGTAAAAGTATGGCTTATCTCATTCCGGCAATATTTTATTCAAACAAAAACCGATGCCGCGTCTGTGTTTCAACAAACACAATAAACCTGCAGTATCAGCTTATAGATAAAGATTTGCCTTTCCTTGAAAGCATAATACCTTTTGAATTTAAATACTGTCTATTAAAAGGCCGAAGCAATTACATCTGTTTAAGAAGAATGAAGGAAGCTACAGCTAGTGATAATTCAGATTTTCTTCTTGATGAACTAGAATACCCTCAATTTCAGAAACTGGCCGCCTGGACAGATAAAACTACAGATGGCTCTTTAAGCGATCTGACCTGGGTTCCTTCTGAAAGCCTTTGGGATAAAGTCTGCTGCGATAAAGACAGTTGCCCTGGGGTAAAGTGCCCCGACTACAACGACTGCTTCTTTTACAATGCTAGAAGAAAAGCTGCTGAAGCAGATATATTAGTAGTAAATCATTCTTTATTATTTTCTGATTTAGCCCTAAGAGCAGAAACTTCAGAATATTCTCAAACTGCCGTTATTCCAGCCTGTAAAGCAATAATTATGGATGAAGCTCATAACCTTGAAGAAACGGCAACTAAGCATTTTGGATTCAGAACGACTGCTACCGGTTTCCAAAGACTATTGAATAAAATTTACCAGAAAAGAGGCCGTAGGGAATCTGGAACTTTTTATACTTTAACTAACGCTTTAGCTTTTAAACATGGCGATATTGATGATTCTGACAGAGAACTGCTTTTAAAGGACATTAATGATATTCTTGTTCCCTCAAGAATGGAAATAGCTGATATTTCAAAGGTGCTATTTGATTCAATCACAAGTTTTCTTTTAAATGATAGCACTCAACTGGGAGAATACCGACTTCGCGTTACCCCAAAGCAGGAAGCTTCGAATGAATTTCAGATTTTAAGCGCAACAGCTAAGAAACTTCGAGATGAATTAAAACACTTATCTGCTTCTATGAAAAAGTTTGCAAGGCGTTTAAATAGCTCTGTTCCAGACTTTGAAGAAGACAACTCTATTTATGAAGTTCCTTTTACTGAATTAAATAATTATTCAGGCAGACTTGATGAAGTAACCAAAGGTCTGGAAATGATGTTTGAATTAGAAACAGAAAACAGATCTGACTATGTTCACTTCTTTACAGCTAACGTTCGTAAAACAGGAAAATACACCTCTTATTCCTCTCTGCCTATTACAATTTCGCAGCAGATGATTGATTACTGCTTCGATAAAATACCTTGTACAATAATGGTTTCAGGTACAATGACAACCGGCGGTAATTTTAACTTTTTAAAAACCCGCTTAGGTTTAACTGATGAAGAAATTGCTGAAAATCTTATTGAAGGAATGTATAAATCACCTTTTGATTATAAAGAACAGTCTAGGCTCTTCGTTCCTTCTGATTTGCCAGACCCATCAAGTGCACTGTTTATAGAACAAGCAACTCAGCCTATTATTGATATCGTAAAATCTTCTTTAGGCGGTGCACTAATACTCTGCACTTCTTATTCCCATTTAAATATGTTTTATAACAATATCTCCCCTATTCTTGAAGCACAGGGCATCAACTGCTACAAACAGGGTGACTTTGATCGTCAATACCTTGTTCAGTTGTTTAAAGAAGATGGTAATGCTGTTTTGTTCGGTACAGATTCTTTTTGGGAAGGTGTAGATATTCCTGGTGAATCTTTAAGAAATCTTATAATACTCAAACTGCCTTTCGCTTCTCCTAATGACCCCGTTCTAGAAGCTAGAAACGAAAGAATTAAGGAAAACGGAGGGAATCCGTTTAAGGATTATCAACTTCCTATGGCTGCCATAAAGCTGAAACAGGGTTTTGGCAGACTCATTAGAACAAAGAAAGACCGAGGCACCATCTGGATACTTGATAACAGAATCATCAACAAGTTTTACGGAAGTTACTTTTTGCATTCGCTTCCAGAATCACCTTTTATAAAAGGCAAGTTTCGCTTACTTTTAAAAAGTGCCCAGGACTTTTTTAGAGAGCAGAGATAAGAAAATAGAGGTAAGAGATTAGAGAAATCACAAAAATCTTGCGATATATTCCAAATATTGTATAATAAACAAAAATCTGGAGGTTATAATGAAAAATACCGTTAAAGCTTTATTAGCAACATTAGTTTTTTCTATTCTTACTTGTTCTGTTGTTGAAGCGAAACTTCCTGCAACCTGGGCTGAATTCAAACAAGAATATCAAACAGCAGCAAAGACACCTCAAGGTGCTGCAAAAATGCTGTTTAAAGGCATTTTCTGTTGGACAAAAGCCGTTCAGACTAAAAATGCTCAGCTAAAAAAAGATGCCGGAAAAATGATAAGATATGCAGTTTACTCTGATGTTCCTATAGAAAACTCTGTATATTACAGCACATTTAGAGAAAGATTAAATGACCCTGATTATTATTACATATTCAGATCATTTGCAGCTGGT
>JAFXRA010000258.1 GCA_017526725.1 Candidatus Rifleibacteriota bacterium | reverse complement strand
CTGCTTTTTCAAAGTATTTTACATGCTGTATTTCATCTAGGAATATATAGTTCTTTTTATTAGGTAAAAGCATTGATGTGATTTTTTTATATAAGATTTTGTAATCTGTTAAATCTTCGTATTCAATATCTTCAAAGTTTATATTTATGATTTGGGTTTTATCTACACCTTTACTTAATAAATATTCCTGGAAAAGCCTAAATAGAGTAGACTTGCCACAACGTCTGATTCCTGTTATGACCTTTATCAACTCTTTATCTTTAAAAGCTATTAATCTGTTGATATATTCTTTTCTTTCAATCATATTTTTATTATAAATAAAATATCTAATACTGTAAAGTTTTTAAAATATATTTTAAAAACTTATAAAATTATAGTAGTTTTTAAAATATATTTAGAAATCTAATTATAATAACAGATTTAGTTGCTAATTCGCCATCTGCCTAAATTAAAAAATAATTCTTTTATCTGTTATTTTGCTAGCCTTCTAATAACAATAACTACCAACTACTATAACTACGATAAAAAAGAGCAACGGCTCTTTTTTCTTATAATCCTTAAGTGGCTTTCAAAGTCAAAGTTGGCATCGACCAAGGTTAACTTTTCACTGAATTTTGAAATAATAAGTAAATACTTATTACTTATTATAAGATTTTTACTCGGAAAATTCCGACTCGGTTTTATCCGAGTAAAAATTGACAATTATAAAGTTAATGTGGTAAGCTTTAATTAGAATCAATAATACTTAAGGAACAACAAGTTGAATTTTATTGGCAGAAAAACTGAATTAGCAAAACTTAAAACATTTTTTAAAGATGAATTGTCTCATTGTGCCTTAATATATGGTCGTCGCAGAATAGGGAAAAGTGAACTGATTAAACAGGCAATAAAAGAATTTGGGAATAATGGCTTGTATTATGAATGTAAGCAGACATCAGAAAAAAACAATGTCGAAAGCCTTTCCGAAATATTATCATACCAATTAGGCTTTCCAAAGCTTGCTTTTAATTCTTTGGAAGAACTTGTTGATTTCTTGTTCAAATATTCTAAGGATAAAAAAATAATATTGGTTTTTGATGAATATTCTTATTTACAAGACACAATAAAAGGCTTAGATAGCATACTTCAAACTTTAATAGATAAATATTCCGAAGAATCTGGATTGAAAATAATAATATGTGGGTCGTTCATAGACAGCATGAAATCATTGCTTTCAAATCAGAACCCATTATTTGGTCGAGTTGATTTGGTTTTAAATTTGAAGCAGATGGATTACTACGAATCATCTTTATTTTATAAAACATTTTCAAATGAAGATAAAATACGTTTATATTCAGTATTTGGTGGAGTCCCATACTACAATAGATTAATTAATCCTAATAAAAACGTAAAAGAAAACATTATAGAATTAATAGCTTCTAAAAGTTCAAGGCTTGAAATGGCTATTTCCATGAATCTGAAATATGAAATATCTAAATTGATAAATGCTAACGAAGTGTTTGAAGTGCTCGCTAAGGGTTTCACAAAATTCTCAGATATTCTTTCTCAGTCTCATGTTTCAAGTTCGCCAACATTAGCAGACATTTTAGAAAAACTTATCAAAATGGAAGTCGTAAAAAAAGAAGCTCCTATAAACGATGAATATAACAAGAAAAAGGCTGGATATTATATAAACGATAACTTTTCCCTATTCTATTATAAATATATTTTCAACCATCTTTCTCAGCTTAATATTATGTCTGAAAATGATTTTTATGAAAAATATATTAACGATGATTTTGAAAAGAAATATGTTCCAAAAATATTTGAGAAAGTATGCAGAGAATACCTAATTAGACAAAATATAATAGGTAAATTAGAAGAACCTTTTGAAAAAATAGGGAAATATTACTACGATAACCCAATAGAGAAGACAAATGGTGAGTTTGATATAGTAACTTGGAGCCAAAAAGGCTATGTTTTTTATGAAGCTAAGTTTACTAATGAGCCTATTTCATCGAAAGTTATCAAAAAAGAAATAGAGCAAGTTAACAATTCTGGTCTAAGTGCTATAAAATATGGATTTATTTCTAAGTCTGGTTTTAAGAATATAAGAAATAATTCAATTATAAAAATAACTCTGGATGATTTGTTTGGGGCAAAAGACTAATGTTGGAACAGTTCGAGGTTCGAAAAGTTTAAAGTGTAATAAGTAAGACGCTTCGCTGTGCGACACTTAGTTATGGGTCAGCAATATACGTTGCCTGTGGAAATTGTTATAATTGTTTGACACTTTAATTTATCTGACTATAATAGCCAAGAAATAAAGGTATAATTATGAAAATCGTAAAAAAGATAGCTGTTGTCCCTGATGTTCATGGCAAATCATTCTGGAAGACAGTAAAGGAAAAAATTGATTCTGTAGATGAAGTTGTCTTTTTAGGGGATTATCTTGATTCTTATACCTTTAAGGGGCTTTTAAACAGAGGAATCGAACTTAATAATTTTTTAGAAATCTTGAAATTTAAAAAAGAATATCCAGATAAAGTTGTACTCTTATTAGGAAACCACGATATAGGTTATCTTTTACGATTAGGCTGTTCCAGACAAACTCATGGAGAAATGTTCGATATTTATCAAAATCATTTTGAAGAAAACATTTCTTTGTTTCAAATGACCGAATATATTCAGCTCAACAATGAAAAAATATTCTTTTCTCATGCTGGTATTTTAAGGAAATGGGCTGAGTTGGTTAAGCAAAAGCTTGATTTGGGTGATAATTCTTTACAAATAACAATTTTAGGCGGATTATTTAATAATCTTATTCTAAAATATAAAGAGCTAGAATATGGAGTTCTTTTACGTCGGATTCTTTGGCTTGTCGGTCCTGCAAGAGGCGGTTTCAATGGAAGTTGCGGTTCTATTGTCTGGGCAGACTCTACTGAATGGGAAGGCGAAGAAAACTTCTTTGGAAACGATATTACGCAGGTTATCGGGCATAATAGACTTTCATCAGGAAAGCTTCTTACTGAGGGAGTTAAATGTGTCGACTCAGTTTACACAGAAGTTTTATTCTGGGAGTGAAAGCTTTTCCTGATTTAAAATAACTATAAAGAAATAATAGTCTTACAAATTGTCAAATAATTTCAAAAACTGCTCTGGTGAAATGTTTTCTGGTCTAGCTTTTTCATCTATACCCAATTTGGCAAATCGTTCAGCCCAGTTTGTTTCAGAAAAAGTTTTCTTCAATGTAGATAAAGCCATTTTTCGTCTTTGAGTAAATAGAGCAGAAATATATTTCAATGCTTTGATGCGTTTCCGGCGTTCTTCTTCAGTTAATTGGAATGGCTCAAGAATTAATACGCTGCTGTCTATTTTGGGTTGAGGAACAAAAGAAGCGGGGCCGTATTTATTACCTATTCTTGCTTTGGCAAATAGAGCAGTGTGTACACTGAGATAGCTGTATTCTTTATGATTTACCGCTACACTGGCTTTAAGAGCTACTTCATGCTGTAGCAAAAAAACTAAGCGAGTAGGGGTGGGGCCCTTTTCTAAGAATTGTTTAATAATATGAGTTCCGCAATAGTATGGCAGATTACCGCAAACCAGTAGTGGTTTTGTAGGAACAGGAAGCTCATTGATGTCTAATTCTAAGAAATCACCCCAGGTTATGTTTTCTTTGGGGCATAGACTTTCAAGTATTTCTTCCATTCTTTTGTCTATTTCAAAAAGGTGAATATCTGCACCTGTTTCGATTAGACGCTTGGTTAAAGCACCTTTGCCTGGGCCTATTTCCCATATGCAAAAGTCTTTATCAGGAGCCAATTCTTTTATAATTTCATTAGGAATTCTTTCATCTATGCAAAAATTCTGACCTAATGACTTTTTGGCTTTTATGAAATTACAGTTGTTTCTAAAAGGTCTATTCATCTTTGTCTGACTCCCAGAAATCTTCATTTTCAGCGGGTTTTCTTTCTTTATCTATTAATATAGTGAAGTATTCGTCTCTAATGCTCTTTTTTATGGAATTTCCTGTAACCAGCTGCAATACTTTAATCTGTATCTCTCTTTTGGCTAGCTTTATATCAATAATATCGCCAACAGCTATTTCTTTGGTAGGTTTTGCTTTTACAGAGTTAACACTAACTAAGCCAAGCTTACAGGCTTCGTTTGATAAGGTTCTGCGTTTTATAAGTCCGGTTACTTGTAAGTATTTGTCTAATCTCATTGAATACCTCCCTCTAAATATAAAAAGGCGAACTGTTAAGAGTCCGCCTTTTTATTATCTAATACAACTTAGTTGAATTATCATTCGATTAAATCAATAATTTCTTGATTACGAACAATGTATGCCTGATTCATCAAACCTTTGATGAAGTAACCCCAGGCTTCCTGCTGGTAAGTATTTACGAAATTGGATTTAATTCTTTTCTTTATACTATCATTAAGTTCACTCTTTATTTCTGGAGTTTCACTTTCCAACATTGCTACAACCCATCCGTAAGGAGTTTCTATTGGTTTAGTATATTCACCGACTTTTAATTTCCAGATTTCGTTGTCAAGAACAGCGGTGTATTGTCCTTTAGTTGTTGGTGACATCAAACCGCCGAATGCAGCAGTACTATCAGTAGAATAAGTTCTGGCTAACATTGAGAAACCTGCACCTTTGGTTAATTCACTATAAACTTTTTCCGCAGTTGCTTTGTCACAGATGATCTGTCTGATGGTTCTTGTAGCCTTAGTATCAAACATGCTCTTGTTTTCATCAAAGAACTTGTTGATTTCATTATCAGATGGTTCAAATGTAACAATTCTTCTTATGCTGTCTCTGACGTTTTCAAAAGGTTCATACAGGTCTTTTTTGTATTCAGTAATTTTTACGATATTCCAACCGAATTGAGTCTTGAAAGGCGGCAGATAAGTGTTAAGGTTATTGGCTTTTATTGCTGAAAGCAGAGCCTTATGGAATTCTGGCAGATAAAGGTGACCGTTGTCGGAGAACAATCCCATGCCTTCATATAAATTGGCTGAAGAGCCAGGGCTTTCAGAGAAAGCTATGTCTTTATAACTGTGCTTCTTTTCGCCTTCTTCTTTCCCATAAGCTTTAACCATATCTTCTATTGAAGCAGAAGCATTTTCTTTTACAAGTTTATCTGCTAACTTAGCAGCTTCTTCTTCAGAAGTTTTATTAGAAAGAATTCCGGTTATTTTAGCTTTCAGGCTTTCTGTCAGCTTCAGTTCTGTTGGCTTTTCAAATTTTACTAGTTTGAAAAGGTGATAACCATTCTGAGTCTTTATAACTTCAGAAGTGTCTCCTTCTTTCAATTTGAAAACTTCAGCTTCAATTTCTGGAACTATATAATCATAGCCATCACAGATTTCATCTTTTAACAAGGCTTTATCTTCTGCTGAATAATCATCTGTAATTTCACCCTTGAAGAACAATGGAAGTTTGCCTTTTGAAGGTTTCTTGGACATAGAGGCTGCAATTTCAGCAAAATTCTGAATGTTACTAGCAAAGAGTTTCTGGTATAGATTATTTATTGTAAATTCAGCTTTGCTGGCAGCTTCTTTTTCTTTTGCTTCTTGCATCAACAAGTCTTTAACTTCGCTGAAAGGTTTAACTTTTTCAGGATTCTTAGCTTCAACTTTTATAATATGATAGCCGTAAGAAGTTCTGACTGGTTCTGTTACAGAGCCAACTTCTGCTGAAAATGCTGCGTTTTCAAATTCTTTAACCATTGCATTTCTGCCGAAGAAACCTAAATCTCCGCCATTTTTAGCAGAACCTGGGTCTTCTGAATTTTCGGTAGCTAACTTAGCAAAGTCTTCACCATTTTTTGCTTTTTCATATAAGGCCTGAATAACTTTTTTAGCTTCTTCAAACTTTTGTTCTTCATCGCCTTCACCACGAGGCTTTATAAGAATGTGGCTAGCTTTAACCTGTTCTGGTTCAGTGAATCTGGAAACATTCTTGTTGTATTCATTCTGAAGGTCTGTTTCGCTTACTATCATTGAATTAATGTAGTTAGCATCTTTTGTATTAATGAAAATATGATAAACTTCTGCTCGTTCAGAACTTAAAAGGGTTGCTTTATTAGCTTCATAATAAGCATTGATCTGTTCATCTGTAATATTGACAGAATCTACTAATGCAGATGGAGATATAAGCAGATAATCAAAGCTGATTTCGTTATCTTTCTTAAAGTAATTTTTATGGCTTTCATAATAGGCTTTTAAGTAATCTTCAGTTGCACTCGCAGGATTTACTGAATTAACAGTATTGGTATAAACAGTTCTTAAAACCATTTGTTTCATTTTTTCCTGCTTATAGTCTTCTGCTGTTAAACCATTGGTTATGAGCTTATATTCGAATTCTCTACTGTTGGCTCTTATTTCATCGTTTATGCTGTTATCGATGGTTGAGTTAAGAGTATTAAGTGAAACCATATTGTTAGCTTTTGCATAAAGGTCGATTAGATTAATCTTAATAAGATTGTCTATAACACTTTCTTTTAAAGAAGTAGAATAGAATTTTTTTATACCTTCAGGCATATTGCTGAGTTTTGAGTATTCTTCGGTTCCCTTCAAAACTCTATTGATTGTTTTTGTATCTATTGTAGCTGTAAAAGAAGAGTTGTTGGCATTATAGGATACAATTACAGCCGGTACATTCCCTTTGTCAGCAAGCTTTGCTGGAAGAGCGAACTTTGTATTTGCTCTATTAACAGTTTCTGCTCTTAATGAAGAATCTTGCTTTTCGCGTTCTTGATTTTCAATTCTTGTACCATATCCGATAAAGAAAAGCGAAATCACAAAAGTTATAACAACAGCCAAAATTATTGCTTTCATGTGAATCCTAAGCCATGTCATAGACATAAACTTAGGAATTGGTTTGTTTTTTACTTTTGCTTTTTTAGAATAAGCATCATTTGTCTTGATTTCAGACAATTCTGGATTAGACATACTTGTCGGCCACCTCTTGAAACATATTGTACACTATATGAAGCTAAAAAATCTTTATCCGCATATAAGTGCGAAAATTATATCATTGCTTATTTGATACTGTCAAATATAACTTATATGAGGGGTAATAACCGTTATGTGGGATTATTTGGAGTAGATATTAAACTATTATAAATAACCATTGATTTTTTGAAAAGATCTAATCGTCCATCCAAATCTGTTACATATGGCTTAGAGACCATAAAGCAGTCTTCTTTAGCTTCATATTGGTAACCAGGCTGATGATTATCCATAAATGCGTTTATTCTTTCTGGTGTGAAGTATTGGTATACTTCTTCTTCATTGCAGCCTTTCAAAACAAAATCGCTGCAAAAATCAGGATAGTCTGTAAGTTCAATATTTTTTCCACCCTTTTTTTCATATTTTTTGTCTGGGTTTAATATATCTATTCCTAGGTTATAAGGGTTGGGGACTGGAATTTCCATTCCGAGAAACTGGAATGTTTTTGGAAGTTTATCGCTTGAATCTCTTAAATAAAAACTGGGAAACCTTGTTTGGGTATTTATCATTAAGCAGACTGTATGACCTAGACATGCGTTGTGTTTTCTGTTTCTAGAACCCTGAGAACTATTAAGCTGTTCTGAAGTAACTTCAAAAATATAAAATTTAATATTATTTCTTGTTCCCGACATTACACTGGAAATTGTTCTTTCAGCTCCAAGATTTACGATGGCGAACCGCTGTGCTGTAGATGGCAAAGTGATAACTTTGTCCTGGTAGGTCATACCGTTTCTTATGCAGAAATCATTTAATGCTTTTTTTCGCTTTTTATCCTGATAAACTACATAAATTACTACGCCAACCATTAATAAAAAGGGAATTAGAAATGTAATAAAACTTCCAGAAGAATTTCCTGAACGTGAATGAGACATATTTGTACCTTTTTAGTTCTCAAAACTATTTATAATTATAATTTAAATGCTTTTATTATGATGTTCAAGAATTATTTCTTGAGTTTTGCTAATAATAACTATTCAAACAGAGTAAACTTTATTATATTATTTAATAAATATGAAATTAGAAAGAATATTAAAATCCTTTTTTTCGCTTTCGGCACTCACTGCTTTATCTAGAGCCAGCGGGTTCATTAAGGTTGCCGCTATAGCTGCTTTTTACGGCAGATCGGTTGAGGCAGATATGCTGACTGCTGTTATGGTTCTGCCTGATCTCGTATATAAATTTTTAAGCGAAGGCTTGGTTTCAGGGGCAGCTGTCCCTATTTTTGTAAAAAATAAGGATAATAAAGAGGCTTTGCAAGAATCCTTTTGGAGCATTTTCTGGGTTACTTTGCTGGTGGGATTTGTTTTAAGCATTATTCTGGCTTTGGGAACAAACTCTGTCTGCACTCTGCTGATGCCAGAGATTGATGTCCGTTTTGAACCCGTTCTTCGCAGAATGTGGCTTATACTTATTCCATATCTGACACTAGGACTGCTTAGCGGCGTTCAGACTTCACTTCTTAATTCCAGACTGAGTTTCGCAAAACCTGCGTTTGGTGCCTTGCTGGTTAATATTTCCATAATTGTTGGAACCTTTATTGCTGCTGGAGGCAGTATAGAAATTATTGCAGTTGCAAACACAGTAGGAGCCTTGATTCAGGTTCTTTGGCTGTTTTATTTAATATATAAAGACAGCCTGATAGAAAATGGCTTTAAGAAAGCTTTGGTATACAAACACTCTATAGCTGTTGACTATCTGAATGCATCAGCTCCTGTTATAGCTTGGATTTCAATACTTCCGCTGATTCCGGTTTACGAGCGTCATTTGCTTTCTACCAGTGAAGGCGGTATTTCAACTCTAAATTATACGGAAAAGCTTTTCAATCTGCCGCTTGGCATCATAGCTATCAGCCTTGCTCATGTTATTTTGCCAAATTTAAGTTTGCTTCAGGGCAAAGAGAGAATCAGGTTCCTGACAAAATCTCTTGGATTAGCTTCTGTCGTAATTTTACCAATTATTGCTGTTATCTGGTTCTGCGCTGAATTCATTGTTAGAGTTGTATTTATGCGTGGAAAATTCTCTATAGAAGATGTAGATGTGGCTGCAAGTTTGTTTAAATGGTATTCTCTGGCGCTGTTTCCCGTGTCATTGAATTTAATGCTCAATAGAGGCTTTTTTGCAGCAGGCAACTACAGAATACCTTTTATAGCTGGTTTGATTTCAGCTCTGCTTCAATTGTATTTATGCTATTCTACTGTTCCTGTTTATGGTATGAGAGGAATTGCCATAGCAGCAGTTTCTGCAGGTTCTATCCAGTTGGTCATCCTGCTGATAATGACCCTGGTTAAACGATAACTGAATTAAGTGTTACGCTTCGCTGTGAGACACTTCGTTGTGGGACGATTGCTGTCGCAATCTGTGAGAATTGTTAGAAGAGTTAAAAGGGTTAGAAGGGTTAAAAGTGTTGCCTATTACTGGTTGTATGGCAACCGATAACCGACAACCGGTAACTAGTTCTCAATTCTCAACTCTCAACTCTCAACTCCCTTATTCTTCCTTAGGGGCAGGAACCACTAGTCTTGCCAGCTCATCCCAGGTTATTGAATTTTTAAAAGAGGCTGCTACTCCAGCTTTTCTCCCTCT
>JAFXRA010000257.1 GCA_017526725.1 Candidatus Rifleibacteriota bacterium | reverse complement strand
CCCAAGAAACATCATCAGCAAGACAATATAGATATGCCTATGCTTAGTGAAAATGGGGATTTCCTTTCAGAAGAAGCTATTGCAGAACGAAATGACAGAGAACTGTTGATTCATCAAGAAATGGACAACGACGAAGTCAAAAAAATACTTGATGACCCATACGCTTTCACTACTCCAACCTCTAAAAGGCACATTAGAAAAATTGAAGATATTCAAGAATCTGATGAACAAATTGAATCTTCAAGCGAAGCAGAACCTGAACCAGAATCTGAACCAGAAGAAGAAGTTAGACCTCAGATTATAGATAGAGAGCCTATTAGAGAACATCGTCGTTCTCGCTATGCTGATGTTGATGAATCTCGTCACAGACACTTCGAAAACTATGGCGGAATAGATGAAGAGGACCCGGATGTAATTAAATTGAGTCTGGCGTTAGCTCGTCATGAAGAAAAGTCTGACGAAGAAGAAAGCACCGAAGAAAATCAAGCTAATCTCTATCCAAATCAAGAAGTCGAACTTGAAGCCGATGATTCAATTTACGAAGAAGCACCTACTAAAACTATGATTATGCAAGGCTATAAACCGCCTAGACCTAGCATGAACAGTGGTAGAAGCGATAACAATCGACATCAGAATTTCCATCGTCACCAAAATAACGATAACCGCAATAATTCTAACCGTAACCGCAACAACAGAAATAATCGAGGTAACGGCGGCAATTCAAATGGCGGATACAGAGATCAAAAGAAATACTATAATAATCAGAGAAATTCAAACAACAATTTCCGCCGAAGACCTAGAAGGGATTCTAGAGAATAAAAAAAAATAAACCCCCAAATATAATTTGGGGGTTTTAAATATAACAATAAATAGTTGTTGTTTGTTATTGTTATTAAAGATTATGGTATTATAAACTCATAGGGGAAGAGTATTTATGAATAAGAACCAGCAAAGAATCGAAGTGCTAGTAAAAAGAGCTGTCTTTATGGCCTCTATTATGATTCCTATAGTTGTAGTCCTGGAATTTACGGGCAATAATTCGACAGCAGCAACAGCTATTACTGGAGGGATACTGGCAGGAATTTCCTTAGTTGTTTATCCTGACCAGCCTAGAACAAAGAATCAGGAAGAAACTGACAAGAAAAATGAACAATCAGGCAAGTAATATTGTTGTTGGGCTAGACCTTGCTGAAAAAATGGGTCTATGTGTTATGAATGGAAATACTAAGCAATTACTGTTCAGCAGCACGGTAAAACTCAGCAAATCAGACAATGAAAGCCGGTTAGTTCATCTTCATAAACTCTTAAATAAAGTTATAGAAAAATTCTCACCCAATGAATTTGCCCTAGAAGATGTTTTTCTTCCGGCAAAAACCTCTCCAAGAACCCCTATTTCTTTGGGAGAACTCAGAGGAGTTGCTCGTCTTTGCGCCGCAGAGCACAATCTGCCAGTATTCTTCTATCCTCCTCGTAAAGTAAAAATGGCTATCACAGGATACGGAAACGCAAGCAAAGAAGATATTATTAACTGGGTAGAAAATGAATTTAGTATAAAAGTAAAAGACGATAATGAAGCAGATGCTATTAGTATCGCTTGGACTCACGTAATAAGCAGACAATTTGAAAGACTTTCGAAAGAATAAAGCTTGCAACTTTATTAAGAATGTGTTAAAAATACTCATGCGAAATTTGCAACAATTCTGCAAAAGTCACAGCATTAAATGTTCTAGGAGATCTACAAATGCAAAGTCGTGTAAAATGGTTTGACAATGTCAAAGGTTATGGTTTCATCGAAAGTCCCGATGGGAAAGACATATTTGTTCATTACAAACAGATAACCGGTGACGGTTACAGAACCCTACGTGAAGGTCAGGAAGTTGAATTCACCCTTTCTCAAGGGGAAAAAGGCCCTCTGGCAATTGACGTAAAGGCTATTAATCAATAATAATAGCTAAATGACTTGATTTGTAGGGGGCGAAACTTAAAAGTTTTGCCCCTTTATTTTATTTTTAAACCTATAAAATAGAACTGAAGGGATTTTTTTAAATGGATGATTTAAAGCTTAATAGCACTCAAGAACAGCGTTTTCAAGTTATTGAAGAATTACGAAATGAAGGAATCGACCCTTACGGTCAAAGATTCGACAGAACTCATTCTTCAATAGAAGCCAAAGAATACTACGAACAATTAGCCAAAGATGTTCCCGAAGAAGAAAAAGAACATTTTACTACTCCTGATGTTAAAGTTGCAGGAAGAATTATAGGCAAACGCGACCAAGGCAAGACTATTTTTATGAATATTATGGATATGGTTGGCAGAATACAGCTTTATATCCGCAAAGATGTTCTTGGCGAAGAAAACTATGCAATCCTGAAAAAGAAAATATACGCTGGGGATATTATTGGTGTAGAAGGCGGCTGCTTCAAAACCAAAACAGGTGAAATTTCAATAAGAGTAAAAACAGTAACTCTTCTTTCAAAATCTATTAATCCGCTTCCAGAAAAATTCCACGGTTTAACAGATGTTGAAATGCGCTACAGACAGCGCTATGTTGACCTGATTGCTAATCCTGAAGTTCGTGATACATTGATAAAAAGAAGCCGAATCATAAAATGCATCAGAGATTTTATGTGGTCCAAGGGCTTTATAGAAGTTGAAACTCCTATGCTTCACCCAGTAGCAGGCGGTGCAGCAGCCAGACCATTTATTACTCACCATAATACTCTTGATATGGAAATGTATCTTAGAATAGCTCCGGAACTTTATTTGAAACGTCTCTTAGTTGGCGGATTCGAAAAGGTTTTCGAACTTAACAGAAGTTTTAGAAATGAAGGAATAGATACAACTCATAATCCTGAATTCACAATGATGGAATGCTATCAGGCTTATGGAAATATGGAAACTGTTCTGGAATTAGCTGAAGAAGTAATCAGTAATGCAGCTCAGTTATTCTATAAAGACCTTCAGGTTCCTTATCAAGGAAAAGTAATAAATCTTTCACGTCCTTGGAAACGTGCAAGCATGCTTCAATTAGTAAGAGATGTTACCGGTTGTCAGGAATTAACATACTCTTCTCCAAGAGAACAACTCGTAGAACTTGCAAACAAACTTCATGTTGAATTTGAAGAAAAAGACACTGCAGTAAAAATCATGGGCAAAATCTTTGATGAAAAGATTGAATCAACCCTTATTGAACCAACATTTGTAGTTGAATATCCAAAGGAAATTTCTCCATTAGCTAAGGCTAATCGTGAAAAACCAGATACCTGCGACCGTTTTGAACTCTTCATAAATGGTAAAGAATTTGCAAACGCTTTCTCTGAACTTAACGATTCTGAAGATCAGCTAGCTCGTTTTGAAGCCCAGATTGAACAGCGCAAAGCAGGCGATGACGAAGCTCACGAAATGGATTCAGACTATGTTAACGCTCTTCGTTATGGTATGCCTCCTGCAGGCGGTTTGGGAATTGGTATAGACCGCGTAATAATGCTTCTTACTGATTCTGCATCAATAAGAGATATCATAGCATTCCCAACATTAAAGAAAATTACTGCTAATCCAAATTCTAAACCCGCAGAAGAAGAAAACGACAAATAATCCATAAAAACACAAAATCTCCTCGAT
>JAFXRA010000256.1 GCA_017526725.1 Candidatus Rifleibacteriota bacterium | reverse complement strand
GGCACGATAACTGAAGGTAAGCCTGTTGTTACCGATATTCTTTCTCTAAAAGGCATGGCAGAACACAATTTGTTTTCAGCAGCAGCTTCTCTGGAAAAGAAGTCTGAGCACATTCTTGGGCTTGCAGTAGTTGAAAAGGCTGAAAAAGACGGAATAGACATATTCCCTGTAGAAAATTTTGAGGCTATACCAGGTAGAGGCGTAAAAGGCAGAGTTGTTGGAAGAGACATTCTTTCTGGCAATCTGGCTTTTATGTCTGAATATGGTGTTTCTACGGCACTTTTTGAAAGATATGGTCAGAAATTAGCTGAAGAAGGCAAAACCCCTCTGTTTTTTGCAACTGGTTCTCCAGAAACTGGTTATACACCTATTGGCATTATTGCTGTTGCTGACCCTATAAAGGAATCTAGTTTCAAAGCTGTTGAGGAATTAAAGAAAAATGGCATCAAAGTAATGATGCTTACAGGCGATAACCGCTTAATTGCAGAGAGTATAAAAAACAAGCTTGGAATTGATAGAGCAATTGCTGAAGTATTGCCGACAGACAAAGATTCTGAAATACAAAAGCTTCAAGATGCTGGCGAAAAGGTAATAATGGTCGGTGACGGCATAAATGACGCTCCCGCATTGGTTCGAGCTGATGTGGGTATCGCAATCGGCGCTGGAACAGATATTGCCATAGAATCTGCTGATATAGTTCTTATAAAGAATGATTTGAAAGATGTGGCTGAGGCGGTAAATATTAGCAGAGCTGTTGTCGGAAATATTGAACAGAATCTTTTCTGGGCTTTTATTTACAATGTTATAGGTATTCCCTTGGCGGCCGGTGTTTTTTATTCTGTTTTGGGTTGGAAACTCAGCCCGATGTTTGCTGCCTTTGCGATGAGTTTGAGTTCTGTTACTGTTGTTACTAACGCTTTAAGATTGAGAAAATCAAAATAAAAAGGAAACAGATATGGCTGATGATTATATTTTTGAAATGAGCTGGAAAGTCAGAGATTACGAATGTGACTTACAGGGTATTGTTAACAATGCCGTTTATATGCATTATTTAGAGTTTACAAGAAATGAATTTTTAAACAAAACCGGCACTAATCTGGCTGATTTGCATGCGATGGGCATAGATATTGTTCTTGCTAGAATTACGATGGCTTTAAAGACACCTTTAAGACCTGGCGACGAAGTGCTTTCCAAGATGAAGATTCATAAAGAAAAGATTAAATATGTTTTTGAACAGGATTTATTCAGAAAATCTGACAATAAAATAGCCTGCAAAGCAACTGTTGAATTAGTCAGTGTTATAAATGGTAAGTTGTGCAACTAAGAAGTTGTTGATAAACTGCTTCTGCTTGATTCTCAGAAATAAATTAATTTCATTTAAGGGAGATTTATATGAAAGTTCTTTTAGTATTAATGGTTCTTGTTATGACTGCTGCTAATTGTTTTGCGCAAGAAGCTTGCATTAACAAAGATTCAAAGATATTGATTCTTTATTATTCTCAGACAGGCGTTACCAAAAAGGCTGCTGAAGTATTACAGAAAAAATTAGGCGCAGATATAGAAGCTCTTGAAGTAACAAAGCCTTATGCTGGCAGTTTTGATGAAACAATAGCTAGATGTTTAGATGAAAAGAAAAAAGGTGAACTTCCACACCTCAGACCATTTAAATCTGATTTAAAGAAATATGACATCATCTTTTTAGGCTACCCAGTATGGTTTGGCACCTATGCAACTCCTGTGATAACTTTAGTTAATACTTTCAAGTTTGCTGGTAAACAGATTGTTCCATTCTGCACTTTTGGCAGTGGCGGATTAGTTGAAAGTACTGAACACCTTAAAAAGGCCCTTCCAATGGCTAAAATTCAGAATGGTTTTGGTATAAGGGAAGCTAGAATTTCAAGAGTGAATGATGATGTGGATTATTTCTTAAAGTTAAATGGTTATATTGCCGGTGAAGTAGAAATATACCCCGATTATTCTGAACAGAAGCCTGTTACAAAAGAAGAAAAAGATATTTTTAATGCTGCCTGCAGTGGTTATAAATTTCCTCTTGGCACTCCTATAACTGTAGGTAGCAGAAAAGCAGGTGACAGAATAGATTACCTTTATTTTGTTAACGGAAAATCACCTGATGGCCGTGATATTGAATCTAAGATTTATGTCAGCGTTGAAAAGAATCAGAAACCTGAATTTACTATGGTTGTAAGATAAAAATCAATACAGATACCCTTTCAGATTGTTTTTGAAAGGGTATTTTTTTAGCTTTTTTTGCCCTTTTTTATAGCTGTTTTTAATGCTGAAATGGCAAGAGCTAATATTCCACAGCCAAAAAATACCAAAGTGCCGTAATCATTTGTATGAGCATAATATTTGTTCGCAGACATGCTTTCAAATCTACTGCAATTTTCAGCATTTCCATGATATTTACAGTATATTTTGGGATCACCTGAAATAATGGTTATTCCATAAGAACAATCTTTTGTTGGATATTTAACTGGTTTATCAAGATATTTTTTTTCTAGTAGCTTCTTGCATAAATTTTCAAATTCTGTTCCAGGAAAAGTATCTTTAATCGTTATATTTTCATCATCTGAATAATTATATATTATGCGTGATAAATCATTTTGATAGCGGTTGCAATGAGAGTTTGAACCTGGTCTATAAGCAAAGAGCTTTGTAGAAATACTTATAAGTATTATTATAAAAATTATATCTCTTATTTTTTTTGTCATATTTTATCCGTTTTACTTATCAATAAATATCGCAAAAATTAGTATTCCAACACCGACAAGTGAAAAAATAAGGTTTTCTTTCTTTTGGCTTTCACGAGCATCACTGTAATAAGTATATCCTTTTACTCTTTCTAAACTTCCGTGTTTTATACAATATGATTCATTATTTTCAGGATTATATCTGTAACTGCATTCTCCTTTGGCTCCGAAAAAAGGTTCTTTTATATATTTTCTATCATGAGCTACTTTTATAAATTTTTGATAATCTTCTTCAGAACGAATTTGAAAATCTTTTGCTCCACTGTCCATTATAAACATCTCTATGGAACCAGATATTGCATTTTGTCCATTAACGCATTTTTCACATTCTTTCCAATATTCTTCCATAGAACTTGTAAAGGCTGTTATAGGCAATAGAGTAAAAATTAGAATAAAAATATATTTTAATATTTTCATAAATAACACCTATCAGACAATGAATCACTATCTCTTTATTTTATAAATATACTATTTATTTCAATACTTAAGCAATGAATTGTTATCTGTCTTTTCTCTATTCTTTTGCTACTAGCTACGCATGTGTCAGAAGTGGAAACATTATTCTGTCTTTGTATTCAGGAGTTCTCAGAAAGTCAGCTAAATTTTCTGAACCATTTTTATCAAGAATAAACAGAATATTGTCTTCCTCGTCATACTTAGCTATTT
The DNA here is from genome assembly GCA_017526725.1 of Candidatus Rifleibacteriota bacterium. The sequence continues at coordinate 8,307 of JAFXRA010000256.1, read as the reverse complement.
TGCAGTGTTTTGTCTTTATTAATGGAAAACCGAAGTAGACTCTTTGAGTATTATCGTTTGCTGTAGCTATCAAAATCTTTTCTAAATCGCTTTCTGGCTTGCAAAAAATATCGTAGACAACCATAGCTTCTTTTTCGTGCCCCGCAATTACGATAGCGTCTTCTTCTTCAACATAATAAACATCGTTGCGATTGTATTTCATGCAGTAAAACATCAGCAGACCTTTGTTATCTATCTGCAGCAGAGAAAATGGATTGCCCAGCTCATAATATTTCAGTAGTTTGGCTTCGTCTTCCTTTTTCCCCATATCTAGACGAATGGCTTTTTCTGCATAATCGTCGGTTTTTAAATTCATGTAATACTGGTATTCGTCAACTGCTTTAAACCCGAATCTTGGATAGAAATCTCTGACACCTTCGTGACCGAACAAGTAGATTCCATCGCAATTATCTTCCCATTCAGTCAGAATTTTATCCATCAAGGCTGTTGAAAGGCCTTGATTACGGTGGTCTTTGGCTGTCATTATTCCGCCAAGCTGAATGTAAAGGCGAGAAGGCTCTTTGTCTATTTTTATATTCATTTTGTTAACGGAAACAGCAGAAACTATTCTGTCGCCGTCTTTTAAGACATGAGGGTTAAAGAGGTTGCCATCCCAATAGCCGGCTTTATACCATTTTTCAAAGCTTAAACCTGGAAAGACTTCAGCGCAGATTTCTTCATATGCGGCTCTTTCGTGGTCTCTATACTGTATCTGGTCGCATAGTTCGTAGGTTTTATCAAAGACGTCAATCAGTGTCGTTTCCATACTTTTCTCTTAGACTCTTTAGGGATTTTTTTGCCTCAATAACTTCACCTTCTTTTATTTGTTGTTCAGATAAAGCCAAGCTTTTATACATTTGAATTTTTCTGTAATGTTTTCAAAGACTTCGATACTCATTATGACCATATCGCCATAGCCATTTTTAGTAATATAAACAGGTTCGTCTGTTGTATGACAGATTTCTGATATATTAGATGTATTTTTTAAATCTTTAATAGGTATAATTTGTGGCATTATTATCTCTTTTTTATGGTTTAATAGTATCATGTTTTATACATATTGGCTATTTGATTTAAAATAAATAGAACTTAACCCCTTTTGTAGAGGTTGTCCGAAAACTTGAAATTTGCTTAAAAATTAGTATTTATTTTTTTGTAGCCTACACATTGGTCATAACCGTATAGCTTTCAGGGCTAAAGCCCATACGCTATACTTATTATGACCAATGTGTTGACTATTAGTATAATCCAATTTGGGCTAAAAAATTAGTTTTCGGACAAGCTCTGGAAGACGCTACTAAAAAACTAGAAAAACAACAAAAACTAATTACAATAACAACATAAATAATTTATAAAACTCTTATATTTATGTTAGGATATAGCAAATTTCTAGGAGATATGTGATGAAAAAACTCAATATATTAGCTTGCTCACTTTTAATAGCAGGTTGTTTGAATATCGCTTCCAATGCTTTTGCTGAAACCCCAGATACCATGACTATGGTAAGATTTGGTGAAAAAGAAACTTTAACTCTTAAAAAATATGATAATGACGGCAACAAGCGTTTTGAAATACAGAGAGACGGTTGCTGCATAGCTCAGCCACAGCAAGATTCTAATCTGTTGGCTTTTAAAGTTTTCGCAGATGCCAACACCTATTGTGGAAAAATCCGCAATAATCTTCCAAAATCTGTTTGGCATAAAAATGTAAACCGCTACAATTCTGATGGAGAAAATCCTACCAATACCGTAGAAACATATGCGTCAACAGACAGCGTTCTAGAAATGGGCATTTATAACGATTTCGTTAATATGGCCTATATAAGAACCAGAAACAAGGAAGTAATAAAAGCTGCTACTGGTTATGAACTTATTGGAATGAGCCCCGATAACGTCGAAGCAATATTTGGTGCTTACCAGACAGATGTAGAATGTGATACTCCTTTTATTGTTTACGATTTCTATATTGACGGCGGTTCTTATAATTCCATGAGAATGCTGTTGGAAGACGGTGTTGTAGCTGAAGTTTCGTTAATAAATGACGCTCCAGGTGAATGCGAACAGGAAACTGGTGAAAGAGCCTATTATGATGGCGAACTTCCCGAAGGTTGGTATACCCACGGCAAAGTAACTTCGGTAAACCTCAATGTCAGAAAAGAACCTAAGACTGGCGAAGTTATAGCAAAAATAGGAACAGAACACCCCGAATTTTTGTATACCGAAACCCATGATACTGGTGAAGAATACAAATGGGTTAAGATTATTACAAAATACGATAAAGGTCAGCCTGTTGAAGGTTGGGTTTATGCTAAGTATATAAGCCCAAGCTTTAAAACTTCCAATTTCAGAGAAGGTTTGCTGAATTCTTTCGAATATTTTGCTTATCTGCCTTCTGTATTGCCAGAAGCAAATACTAGAAATGAAACAAACACAAAAGACAGCAATATTATTTTGGTAAACAGAACCTGGACAGATAAAGGCTTGACTATTGATTTCCTATTGAATAAAAATGGCGGGCAAATGACTTTCGCTTCTTGCGAATTAACCAACAACACTTATGCTTTTGCTGGTTTAAGAGTCGGAAACGGCATCGATGTTCTGAATAAATTCAACAAAAATGCTGACAAAGCTGGCTTTGAGCTTGAAAAAGGGTGCAAGATTCTGGATGATAATACAATAACCTGGGTAAACAAAGAAAACGAAACTTATGATGGTTTCAACCACAGGATAGAAGTTGTTACTAAGTCAGGTATAATCTCTAAGATTAAGATTAGCAATATGCCGAATTGACGAGTTCGCCTAAAGCTTCCCCTTGAGGGGAAGTGGCTTGCTTGCAAGCCGAAAGGGTGAACGAGCTAGAGAAAACCATAGTTCTTGGGATTACTATACGCTATTGCTAAACAAAATTTACTATGGTTAGGTCACCACTCCGGCACTACGTGCCACCTCTCCTCAAGGAGAGGTTTTAGAAAAAGATCTGCCCCCGGTATTGCCGGGGGAAGTGGTTCCGAAGGAACCGAAAGGGGTCTTAAGAATTATTAAACCAGCGTTACTTTGCCGGAGTCGAAAGTCTTTTTAACATCGATGACTCTCTGGTTAGAGCTTCCAACCCATTCGAGGTTATTATCTTTTAATTCTTCGACAAAAGGACCTTCGGCAACTACGTCTGTAAGTTTCAATTCTTCAATGTCCTTGACGTCTTCCCATTTATAGCCTGTATAAAGCCATATGCTTTTATTTGGGTAGTTTTCGCGGCATTTGCGAATCAAACGGCAGACTTCCTTGCGGTTGTTTATATACAAAGGGTCTCCACCGCTGAATGTGATTCCATCAATATACGACTTATCTAAAGCCTCGAAAAGCTCTTTTTCAGCCGCTTCATCAAAGGGCAAACCGCCGCATTCATCCCAGGTTATAGGATTCTGACAGTTTTTGCAATGATGACAGCAGCCTGAAACCCAAAGAACTACTCTGACACCAGGACCATTAAGTAAATCTTCTTTAGTTATATCGTGGTAGTTCATTACATGCTCACCCGGTCTTTAATTTCTTCCATTTTAGCAGCATTGAGCCTGGTGTCGCCTTTAACTCTTGAATAAGAGAGATAACCGTTCATTCTGTCTATCTTAGTCAGGTTTCTGCTACCGCACTTAGTGCAGGAATCCATATTAAGTTCATGATGTCCACAATCATCGCAGTAAGACAAAGAAAGATTAACACCTTCGTAAAAACCTTTTTCCATTGCTCTCAGAATTAAGGTTTCAACAGCCTTTGTATTATAGGAAATCGGGTATCGGACATACTGAATCTTGCCACCGTTTAAAAGTTCCCAGAATCTGCCTTCCAAATCCTGTTTTGTAATAGGGCCTATCTTTTCTGTAACATGGCAGTGGAAAGAATTTGAAACGTAGCCTCTGTCAGAAACTTTGTCTACAATTCCATAAAGCTTTCTAAATTGTTCAATCTGCAAACCGCAAAGGCTTTCTGCGGGGGTCCCGTAGATTGCATAAAGATTGCCGTCTTTTTCCTTGAATTCAGCAATTTTCTTATTGATGTATTTCATAACATCTAAGGCAAAATTGCCGTCTTCAGCAATAGATTTGCCGTTGTAAAGTTCCTGTAGTTCATTTAAGGCTGTAATACCGAAAGAAGCTGTTGCAGCTTTCAATACGGGTTTAATCTTATCGTGGAAATGCAAGTGACCGCCTAAGAAACCGCCTTCGCAGAATGCCAAGGGGTTTATAGAAGCTTTCATTTCACCAAGATAAGCGTAGGTTCTTATGTGAATCTGTCTTATCATTTCTAAGTAATAATCAAGAACTTCGTAGAAATCTTTGCCTTCTTTTTTGGCTTTAGCAAGAATCATTGGCAGATGCAGGCTAATAGCCCCGATATTGAATCTGCCTACAAAAACTGGTTTATCATCATCGTCTGCGGGCTTCATTCCGCCTCTTTCAAACCAGGGTGACAAGAAAGCTCTGCAACCCATAGGTGAAATAACTCTTTTGTATTTCTTATACATACTGGCTATGTAGCCTTCGCCTGTCATAGAAAGCCAATCAGGATACATGGCTTTTTTAGAACATTCAACGCCAGCGTGGAAGAGTTCCTCTAGTTCACAGCCTTTTCCGTGCAGGTCTTTGTCGAACAAGAATACAATTTTGGGGAACAAAACCGGCTTTTTATTGTCTTTCTTGCCCTGACCGCCTTTTCTAACTTCAAGCATCTGCAAGGAAGCCATTTTTTCAAACTTGCCAGTGCCTAGCCCCATTGTCATTGTAATAAAGGGGTAATCGCCACGGCTTGAGGCAACAGAATTGAATTTGTATTCCCAACCCTGAAAACCGTCGTGGAAATCTTTTTCAACATCTTTTAAAGCTTCTTTATCAGCGATTTCTTCAGAAACGCCCATTGCAAGATACTTATTATATTTCATTTCATAAGTTTTCTGTGCATAGGGTGCCAGAATTTTATCTACTTCTGGAACTGTGAAACCGCCGTATTGCTGACTTGCAGCAGCAATTACAACATCGCCGATAACGTCAAAAGCTACTTCAAGGCTCTTGGGTTCGTTATACCAGAGATTACCCATTTCGAAGCCGCCTTTTAAAACGCTTGCCATATCGAAAAGGCAGCAGTTTGTGGTATCACGTCTGGCAGACATGTCGTGAATATAGATGTAGCCTTCTTTTGCAGCCTGTAATTCTGGAACAGTTAAAAAGAACTTCTTGTATAATTCCTTATTTAATTCATTAAAAATAAGTGAACGCTTAGTTGAAACCAAAGCAGAATCGGCGTTTGAATTTTCTTTATCGCCGATGTACATGATTTTCTGGCTTCTTTGATAGACTTTGTCGAGCATTTGCACAAAGTCTATTTTATAGTTTCTGTAATTTCTGTAAGAGTTTGCAACTATAGGATTAACCTTTTCAAGCACTGATTCAACAATGCAGTGCATAGTGCTGATTTCTATTTTGTTTGTTTTCAGGCTTAATACGCTTGAATTAACAAGATTACAGATTTTATCAATATCTTCTTGGGTAAAGTCTATCAACATTCTTGCTGCAGATTTTTTAACAGCGTTGATAACTTTTTGTACATCGTAACCCTCACAGGTACCATCTTTTTTTATCATTGATAAATGAGAAAATTTGTTTTTCTTTATATCAATAACATTATTAGGTGTATTACTGGGGTTAGTATTAGGATTTAAAATATCCTGGGTAACAACGGAATCAAAAGAAACAATCTGGCTGTTTGCCGCCCTACTCATTTAGTTCTCCCTTTTTTAATCAAAAGGCAGAGAAAATAGTAAAAATATATTTTTTCACATTTTTCCTGTCTCGAGGTATCTAACGGATTTAAGCATTCCGACTATACGGTTGCGGACCAGCGAATGGTTTTCACATTACTTCCCTTAAATCGTTGGGTTAAAAATATCATACCGTTTAACCTAAAGTAAACATTGTGAAAATAATATCTTTTAATGACTTTAAGATGGCTTATTTACTGGTTTTTGTTGTTTTGAAGGTGGGGCGGAGCATCGTGAGGTGTTCAGACTTTCCTTTTATAAAAAATTATAAAACCATTACTAAAAATTGAAGTATTAGTTATAATAGAAGAATAAATATTGCTTTTTGTGTACAAAAGGAGCAAAAATATGAAACGCTGCTTTTTTAATATATTCATAATTGTATTGATGGTAGGTTTTGCTACTAATCTAGCTTGGGCAGGGCCTTTCGATGATGAAAGTGTGGAAAAAGTCAAAAGTGTATCAAGCGAAAGCAGTGCTAGCATTGAGGTTGCAGTGAAATCAGAAGAAACAGAAAAGAAGAAAGACTCATCTAATGCAAAAGGTAGCGATATTAATTCCCTTCAGATGTATCTGACAGACCCCTCTGCCAAAATATTCTTTGCAAAGCAAGAAACCCCGAAAATTGGCAAGAACGATGAAAAATGCGCTGAAATAACTATTGACAACAATGAAAGATTTCAGACAATAGATGGTTTCGGTTTTGCTCTTACCGGCGGCAGCGCATATCTTCTGAACAAAATGTCTGCCAGTGACCGTGCCGAAGTTTTAAAAAGATTCTATGATCCAAAAGCCGGAATTGGTGCAAGCATGGTTAGAATAAGTATTGGCGCTTCAGACTTGAGCAAGAAGTGCTTTACTTATGACGAAAAGCTTTTGGGCTTATTCAAAGATACCGAATTGAAAAAATTCAATATTTATGCTGGCGACAAAGAAGTTATTCCAATGCTGAAAGAAATCTTGGCTATTAATCCTGATATCAAGATTCTTGCCACCCCTTGGACTGCTCCAAAATGGATGAAATCAAACAAGCTCTATGGCGGCGGAACTTTGAAGCCCAAATTCTATCAGGCTTATGCTGATTATTTTGTTAAATATCTGCAAACCATGAAGGATAACGGCATCAATATAAGCGCTATTTCCACTCAGAATGAACCAGAATGTGGCACCAATAAGCCGAGTATGAAGATGGATGCTTCTAGTCAGGCTAATTTTATTGGCAAGTATCTTGGCCCGACTCTAGAAAAGAATGGCTTTGGCGATATCGAAATTTTCTGCTGGGACCACAACTGTGATAAAAAAGACTTCGCTCTCAGCGTTCTTGGTGATTCTAATGCCAATAAATACGTAAGTGGGTCTGCATGGCATTTGTATGCTGGCGACATCAAGATTTTGTCTGAAGTCTATGATGAACAGCCCGAAAAGAAACTTTGGCTGACAGAACAATGGACCGGCCGCGATGGTGAATTTGCCGGCGATTTCAAATGGCATATGAAGAATGTTATTCTAGGAACAGTCAATAATCATGGTCAGGCTGCTTTTGAATGGAATCTTGCTGCCGACCAGAACTGTGACCCACATACTGTTGGCGGTTGCCCAGACTGCAAAGGCGCAATCACCATCAACAAAAAGTCTAATAAAGTTGATTCTTACAATGTTTCTTACTACATAATCGGTCAGGCAGCAAAGTTTGTCAGACCTGGTTCCGTTAAGATTTCTTCTAAGAGTTCTGACGACAGCCTGATTAATGCTGCTTTTGAAACAAAAGAAGGAAAAATAGTTCACATTGTTTTGAACGATGGCAATAAAGAAGTTGATTTTAAAGTAAAATTTGAAGATAATACTATTACTAGCAAATTAAACGCAGGTGCTGCGGCAACCTACGTGTGGTAATAGAAGGAGCTGATTATGTCGCTTGGCTTTTGGGAAATAGTTCTTATTGTTGTTGTAGTTCTAGTGCTTTTTGGTCCGAAACGTATTCCAGAATTGGCAAGAGCCATTGGACGCGCGAACTACGAGTATAAAAAGGCCAAAAACGATATTGAAGCTGAAAGCAAAGAGCTTATAGAAAATTCAGAAAAGGTTGCTGAAGCACAAGATAAAAAATCAGAAACTCAGGCATGAATGATCGTGACGAGCCTTTAATTGAGCATTTAGAGGCTTTAAGAAAGACTTTAATAGCTTGTATTGTTGCAACAGCGGTTTTATGTCCCTTTTCTTACTGGGCATCGCCTTATGTAATCAATTTTCTAATCAAACAATGTATTCCTGCTAATGTTGGAAGCCTCCATTATTTTGCTCCGATGGAGGTTTTTTGGACTCAGCTAAATCTTTCTTTAATTTTAGCGATGTTTTTGGCTTACCCTTGGAACGTATGGCAAATATGGAAGTTTTTGCTGCCTGCTTTATATAAAGAAGAAGCAAAGGCGTTAAAATTCTGGCTTTTATCTTCCTCTT
>JAFXRA010000255.1 GCA_017526725.1 Candidatus Rifleibacteriota bacterium | reverse complement strand
ATGCAATGCCAGCATTTACTATAGTTGAAGCCTGCAAAGCATTTACTTCAACATTTTTCATGTTTTTAAGATTAGAGTTCGATATTTCTGAAGTTAGATTATTATCAATCTTAGCAATATCTAAGGAAACTCCAACAGCACCCTTTTGTTTGCCAACTGAAGCAGAAACGCCGCCTGTTACCTGTGCATCGCTTTCATAAGCGGTAACAATCATATTTGTTTTATCAGATGATTTACTTGTCTTATTAGTAACTTTATTTACCTTTGAAGTTAAATTATTGTTTATAAGATTTATAGAAGCATTTATGGATGCTGAACCAGCAGATGCAGCACTATGTGAACTTGCGATTACCTGAAGCCCAAGACCAGCGGCTACTGTTTCTCCACCTGTAATTGAAATTGCATTGACTTGAGCGGCATCATTAATTATGGAATCATCTATAAGGGTTTCTGTATTATTTGTTAAATGGTTTACAGCTACGGTTCCGTCAACACCAACAGATGTTCCACCTTGATTATTTCCGCTCTGTGCCATTAAACCAGCCGCACCAGCAAAAGCAAGAGTATGAGCAGAATTTATCGCAGAAGCTTCTAATTTACGATTGGTATTTCCCTTAAAATCAAAATTGGCTTGTTTAATATTGACTTTTGTAGTGTTTTTAACTTCATTAGAAGCAGCACTTCCATTTGCAGACAATGAGAGACTTGGGTCTTGCTGCTGATTACCCTGAGCATTCTGTTGGGCCTGTTGTTGATTAGCCTGCTGTTGTTGATCATCAGGAACATTTTGATTTGAAAGATCAATACCTATTATTTTGGCTATAATCTTATATTTCATAGTGCTTTTTTCTAAATAGCTCTTTGATGCATAGCCGTTGATTTTACCTACATTTGCTGAAAACTTGTCATATTTTGATTTATCATCTATGGCTACTCCACCTGCAACTCCGATGGTATTTATTGTACCGGTGGTTTTTGCAACAGCGTTAAAAATATCGGCTGTAATTGTAGCAACTTCATGCTTATATTCAGAAGTTTGTGGGTCAGTAGTTCTTAAGCCTTTTTCTTTTCTAAGCTTCTGCCAGTATTCGTCATTATCCTGAACTAAAACTTGAGTTTCTTTATCTAATAAAGTAATGCCAAGCCCTACACCGACTCCGACCTTTTCTGATAATGTTAAAGCACCAACAGTATTTACAACATTTGTATTATTGTAGGAATTTAATTTAATTGTATCTGCTGCGAGATTTGTTCCTTCATCTATTCTGACATTAGAATGGCTCTTTCCATCAATTGCAGAGGCCATTGCATTAAAGCCATTCTGCGAAGAAGTTGTACCAACAATAATATCAATTGGGGTAAAAATATTGGCTGTATCAATATTTATCTTACTAAGGTTATCGTTTCCTATGGTTGCACCGCTAGCCGCTAGAACATTAGCTTCAGAATTATTTATATGGGCAATAACTGAACCACCAATTGATTTACTTCCAGAATTATTCGCATAAAGAACAGGAAGGCCACCAACCATAGTTGTATTAGTTACATCGGAAATAGCATTTAAAGAAATTCCTGAACTGGCTATGTTAGAAGATACAGAATTTAAAGTTACATTCTTTCCTATTAAAATATTGCTTGAAGCTGAGTTATTACCTACAAAAATTGAACCGCTGATATCAACAGTGTCATTTTCATTTTTGGTTAAAACGCTGCTGGATACAGAATTATTTACAAAATTTGAATATTCTTTGAAGGCTAAAACATCATATAAAAGATTGAATACTCTTGTAACCAACCCGTCTTCTAAGACAAAACCCTCTAATTTGGCGAAATCATACAAAGAATTAACAGCGCCAACAAAATCTGTAACAATAGCACCAATTGTATTTATAAAGCCGTAATCATCAACTTTTGCATCTGTATCGCCAAGCCTTTTAAAAGCTGCTTTGACTTTTGCACAGGCTTCCTGATGTTCCGGTTTGGTAAAATAACCGATTAATTTATCCCAGGCTTTTTCCAATTCTTCAATCATTTTCTGGGGTCGCTGATAAGGTTGATAAACATTAGATTCTGCTACAATAGATTTGCCAGAGATTAATGTCTTGGTATTTATTTGAGAATCATCTAATATAATATCTGACTTATAGTCATAATCAGTGATTAATAAAGATAAAGCTGTTTCTACTTTAGCTCCATTCTGGTTTTCAGCTTTAGCTTTTGCTTTAGATGAAGCATTATACTTAGTATCTTCAACATTTAAGCCTGCTTTAATAATTAAATCGCCAGTAGTAACCAGTTTTGAACCAGGCTTTATATTAAGAGTTGCAGAATGTTTACCACCGCCATAAGCTAAAGAACCAGCAATACTAAACTTTGCAAGCTTTTCATTAGGTAGTGAATTTGCAATAGTTGTATTTATTTTTAATTTACTATAAATACCTTCCAGGGTTTTCTTTACTATTCTATGGTATTCCTCTTCAATCGGTGACAAAGGTGCAATACCGGAACTAGCATTAAGTTTATCTGATAAAATGTTGTCTATTACATTGAAAGTAAAAGAACCAACCTGCATATTTGATGTAAAATTACCTTCGTAATTAGCTGTGGCTTCAGAATCAAAAATTGAAACAGCAACAGCAGGAGCAGCATAAGCGGTATTTCCAATACTGGTTTTTGAAGAAATATTATTTCTATTATTGGCAATAACGTCAATTTCAACCATTTGTTCGGTTAAAAATCTTGCATTTTGACCTATATTCATTAATGCTTTATTATTGAACTTACCTACTGTGATAGCTGCATCAAGAGCAGAGTGAGAATCCATACTTACCGCAGTAGAAGTAGACTGCAAAGTATTATCTGATTGAGAGAGTATAGAAATAGCTTTAATTCCTTGCTTATCATCATTTTTCAGATAAGAAAAAGCTGTTCCGTTAAAGTCAATTTTTGAAGAGGCCTCTGAAACAACAACTGTTGAACTTACTTCCGGCAGCCAATTAAATTTAGAATCTGCTGCTTTGTCAAGAACAATCAATGATGTATCTGCACCAGCTATTGAAGTTGATTGAGTAATAGAATTAACGTTTACACTTTTATCAGATTGTAATAATGATCCTTTTGTAATATTTACATATGAATTGGTATTAGATTTAACAACATTTGCATCAATATTTAAAGGGAATGGGAAAAAAGCCTGACCGGCAAGTTCCAAAAGCATTGATGTTACATTCATTTTATCAAGTTGAATATCACTATCAGATAAAGCTTTTACAGATACCCCGTTTTTACCTATAACAGTACCAGCTACTGTAACTGACGAATAAACATCAGAAATTTTTGCGGCATCATCAAAAGATCTTTTACCACTTTCTGATATCCAATGAACGCTGCCATTAGAGGCGTAAGATGTAATTTTAACTTCATTACGGCCATAAATAGAACCGCTCATTTCAATATTAGCAGAAGCACTAGCCGGCGAAAAACTACTATAACCTGTTGCGTATTTACCTATGGAAGAAGTATGGTGAGTGTTATTTTGAACTGAAACAAGCTCAATATTGCCCTCTTTGGTCACTATGTCATCAGCTTCAGGTAAATCAATACCATTTAGATTTACTAAAGCACTAAGCTCGTCTCTGGCAAAAGTTTTTAATTGAGCACCAGTCTTAATTACAAGACCATTTTTTGTGAGGTCTTCTGAATCTTTACCGCCAGAATAAAGTCCTATACCGTTAAGTGCATTAATCTTACCTTCTATGACTATTTCACCAAGCGGATTTATATTAACACCATAGGCATAAGGTGAATTATAGTCGGAAATTTTTCGGTCAACAATATAGCTTATTTCATTATCAACCCCGTTTAAATTCAAGGTGTTGTCTGTTGGAATAAACTTTTCCATGAAACTCTTGGTAGGAGTCATTGCATAGAAAGCACCTGCATTAATTACACCACCGCTTCCTAATATTAAACCTTCTGAGCTTAAGAAATATAAATTGCCGCCCATCTTGTATTTATCAGTTTTAGTATTATATTTCAGAGCATTTAATGTACCTTGAATGTCTATTTTATTTTTTACAAAATTAATAAGGTTATCTGTATCTTTAGGAAATTGAAGATTGGCTATTTCGTTAGAATTGAGAGTGAAATCCTTAAAAGCGTTGAAAGCGTTTTTCCCTTTAGTTGCAGTAGTAGATATTGTGTGAGTCTTTGATGATTCGTCGTAGGTTATTGTAGTTTTACCCCCAATGGCCGTAATATTACTTTGGGAAGCAGCAAAGAGGGGTTGAGCGAACATAGTTATCCCGGCAGCACTTAAGAGTATTTTTTGCAGAGACCCAGTTAAGAGATTGTGTACACAGCCTTTTCGTAATTTTCTTTCATTTTTTCT
>JAFXRA010000254.1 GCA_017526725.1 Candidatus Rifleibacteriota bacterium | reverse complement strand
TTCGACATTCTTAAACAGTTGTTGTCTAAAGAAATAGTCGATGGTGATGAAGCTTACGAATTTACCTGGGTGGGGAAAAAGGCTGCAATGCTAGAAGCAAACAAGTCCATCAGAAAAACTCTTCGCCCTTGCCCTGAAGAAAGCCTTAACTGGGATACTACTCAAAATCTTTATATCGAAGGCGATAATCTTGATGTTTTAAAGCTCCTGCAAGAAAGCTATCTCGGTAAAGTAAAGATGATTTATATTGACCCGCCGTATAATACAGGTAATGACTTTATTTATAAAGATGATTTTGCTCAAAGTGTTGATGAATACGAAGCTGAAAGCGGACAAACAGACGAAGAAGGCAATAGATTATTTAAAAACTCTGATACTAACGGTCGGTATCATTCTAATTGGTGTTCCATGATGTATTCTCGTTTGTCTGTTGCCCGAAGTCTTTTGTCCGATGATGGGGTTATTTTTATAAGTATTGACGACAATGAAGTAGAAAATTTAAAAAAGATTTGTGATGAAATTTTCGGTTCAAGTAACTTCATTTCACAAATGGTTTGGCAAAGGGCTTTCGCTCCTAAAAATGACTCAAAATATGCATCAACAGACCATGATTATATTTTAATTTTTGGCAAAAGCATTTCAAACTTTGTTATGGGGCGACTACCTAGAACAGAAGAAGCTAATGCAAGATATAAGAATTATGATAATGACCCGCGTGGAGTATGGACTTCTGATAATTTAACAGCAAAAACTTATTCAGAAAAGTATGATTATCCGATTACAACGCCTAGTGGGAAAATTGTTAATCCTGCTCATGGATCTTGTTGGCGTGTATCAAAAGAAAGATTAGCAGAATTAATAGCAGATAACAGAATTTGGTTTGGGGATAAAGGGGATAATGTTCCTCGTCTTAAGCGTTTTTTGTCCGAAGTCCAAAGTGGTATGGTCGCATCAACATTTATGCAATATAAGGAAGTAGGTCATAGCCAAGAGGGTAGGCAAGAATTAAAGAAATTATTTGATGATAAAGGCTATTTTGATGGACCAAAGCCCGTAAAATTACTTAATCGTTTATTAATACTTGCTAACTTGAACAAAGACTCCATAATCCTTGACTTCTTCTCGGGCTCTGCCACCACTGCTCACGCTGTAATGCAGTTGAATGCCGAAGACGGTGGAAACCGCAAGTTTATTATGGTTCAGCTTCAGGAACCCTGTGATGAAAAATCTGAAGCCTACAAAGCTGGTTTCAAAAACATCTGTGAAATCGGCAAAGAACGAATTAGGAGAGCCGGTAGAAAAATTCTAGAGGAATATTCGAAATCCTCCAAGTGTGAAGATGCTCTAAAGCCCCTCCTTGAGGAGGGGAATAAAAGGGGTGGTGACCGAATTCGTAGTTTATTTTCTTCTTTGGAGCAACCATCATCACAAGAAGACTGGATTGCCACGCAGTCTGCGACTGCTCGCAATGACGGTAATAGCACAGGCGGTTCTAATACGCTATCGCTAAACAAGGTTTCCTCTAACTCGGTCACCCTTTCGGCTTGTAAACAAGCCACTTCCCCTCAAGGGGAAGCTTTAGAACCACTTGCTACTACAGGCTCTACCAATGATAATAATATCACTCAACATTCAAATGCTGAAAACAATCCTCTCCTCTCTCATCTCTCATCTCTAAACTCTAAAGAAACTGGATTGCCACGCAGTCTAACGACTGCTCGCAATGACGGTAATGGCACAGAACAACAGTTAGATGTAGGCTTCAGAGTCTTCAAGCTAGCTGACTCCAACATGAAAGATGTGTATTATTCAGCAGATGAATATAGCCAGCAGAGCCTTCAAGACTTTGTTTCTAATATAAAAGAAGATCGCACCGACTTAGACTTGCTTTTCGGCTGTCTGTTAGAATGGGGCTTGCCTCTGTCTATGCCTTATTCCTCTGAAAAAATTAATGGTTTCAATATTCACACTTATAATGATGGTGATTTAATAGCCTGTTTCGATGAAAATGTTTCAGAAGAGGTTATTAAAATAATTGCTAAACGTAACCCGTTACGAGCTGTTTTCAGAGATTCCAGCTTTGCCAACAGCCCTTCAAAAATTAACGTTACCGAAATATTCAAACTCCTTTCTCCAAATACTAGAGTGAAGGTAATATGAGGCTTACGCCTCATGAGAGGGGTAATTAAAATGAAAGAAAAAGCAAACCAGTGGTTACCCTTTTTTCAGATACAGATTCTTTTCACCTGTCAAATATTTATGTTTCTAAGTATGAATTATATTTGCCAGACAAAAAATTGTTACAAAAGAAGCTTCAAGAATGGATTGACGAGGCTTAAGAGGTAGACTCATGAAACTCAGATTCAAACATCAGAAATTTCAGGCAGAAGCAGCAAAGGCTGTTGTAGACGTATTTGCTGGACAGCCTTATCTCACTCCAACTTATATGATTGACTCTGGTAACAGCAGTCAGGCAGAGTTTTCAAGAGACGGCTGGGGAAATGCAAAGATTGTTCCTTCTTTGACTGACGACAAAATTCTAGAACACATAAGAAAGATTCAGCAGTCAAGCATGATTGCCCCTTCCCAAAAATTAGAAGGTCATTACAATCTTACAATCGAGATGGAAACAGGCGTTGGCAAGACCTACACCTATATAAAAACGATGTTTGAACTTAACAAGCACTACGGTTGGAGCAAGTTTATCGTTGTAGTGCCGAGTATAGCTATTCGTGAAGGAGTTTACAAGAGTTTTGAAATAACTCAGGAACATTTTGCTGAAGAATACGGCAAGAAAATCAGGTTTTTCATTTATGATTCTAAGCAGTTGAGCAAAATAGACTCATTTGCTTCTGATAGTGCTATTAACGTTATGATTATCAACTCCCAGGCATTCAACGCAAAGGGGGCCGATGCAAGACGCATTAAGATGAAGCTTGATGAGTTCAGAAGCAGAAGACCTATAGATGTAATAGCTAAAACCAACCCAATTTTGATTATTGATGAACCTCAATCTGTTGAAGGGAAACAGACCAAAGAAAACCTGCTAAGCTTCAATCCATTAATGACACTGCGTTACTCAGCAACTCATAAAAAAGACAGCATCTACAATATGATTTATCGTCTTGATGCTATGGAAGCTTATAATAAACAGCTTGTTAAAAAGATTGCTGTTAAAGGCATTTCAGAAGCTGGCAGCACAGCTACAGATGGTTATGTTTATTTGCAGAGCATTAATCTTTCTGATTCAAAGAATCCCACAGCCACTATTCAATTTGACTGCAAATCTGCAACAGGTATTAAAAAGGTTACTAAAACCGTTGGACAGAGATTTAATCTTTACGATAATTCAAAAGGTTTAGAAGAATACAAGAACGGTTATGTAGTTAATTTTATTGACGGAAGAGATGACTCTATAGAATTTTTAAATGGCAAAAAACTCTCTGCAGGTCAGGTTATGGGTAAGGTGAGCGAAGAACAGCTTCGCAGATTACAAATTCGCGAAACTATTCTTTCTCATATAGAACGTGAACGAGAACTTTTCCACAAAGGAATCAAAGTGCTTTCGCTTTTCTTCATTGATGAAGTTGAACATTACAAGAAATATGTTAATGGTCAGGCTGAAAACGGTATTTTTGCAAAAATGTTTGAAGAAGAGTATGAAGATGTACGTTTATATTACCAGGGTACTTTTGATGATATTGAATATATCGAATATTTAAAGAAAATTCCGGCTTCAAGCACTCATGCAGGATATTTTTCTATAGATAAGAAGAGTGGGCATTTAACAAATAGTAAAGTCACAAATAAATCAGAAAAGACTACAGATGACGTAGATGCTTTCGATTTAATAATGAAAAACAAAGAATTGTTATTGGAAAGAAACCCGATAAAATCGCCAGTTCGCTTTATCTTTTCCCATTCTGCCTTAAGAGAAGGCTGGGATAACCCCAATGTGTTTCAGATATGTACATTGAAACAGAGCAACAGCGAAGTTAGAAAACGTCAGGAAGTGGGAAGAGGCTTAAGACTCTGTGTAAATCAAGATGGTGAAAGAATGGATACTGCTTTTCTTGGTGCTGATGTACACAACGTGAATTTGTTGACTGTTATCGCCAGCGAAAGCTATGATTCTTTTACAAGAGCTTTACAGACAGAATTGGCAGAAGCCGTTGGAGATAGACCAGTTGCAGTAAATGTTGATTTGTTCAATGGAAGAGTTATTAAAGATAGAGAAGGTAACGAAAGTTCTATAGATAAAGATTTGGCAGAAAGTATAGTTTATGAAATGACTATTAATCGCTATATTGATAAAAAGGGCATTCTTACTGATAAATACTATGAAGATAAAGCCAATAACAGACTGCAATTAGGCGAAGATGCTGAACCTTTTAAAGAAAGCGTTATTTCTATTCTTGATTCTGTCTATAATCCTGCTTTACTTAAACCTGTAGATCCTCGTTCTGGTAATGTAGAATGTAAAATAGACGAAAGTAAATTAGCAATGCCTGAATTTAAAGCTCTTTGGAAGAATATTAACTCTAAAACTTTCTATGTTGTAGACTTTGATACAAAAGAACTTGTTAAAAAAGCTATTGATTCGCTCAATAAGAATTTGATTGTTCCAAAAATCTATTTCACAGTTGAAACTGGGGTGATGAATAAAATCACTTCAAAAGAAGATTTGGCGGCAGGCAATAATTTTGTTCGTGAAGAAACGGCTAATTATAACGGTTTTAAAAAGATAAAGCCAAATTCTAGTGTTAAGTATGATTTGGTCGGGAAAATAGTTGAAGAAACAAACTTAACAAGAAAAGATGTGGTTTCAATCTTAACAGGAATTCACGAATATGTTTTCAATCAGTTTAAAGACAACCCAGAAGAATTTATTATAAAGGCTTCCAGACTTATAAATAATGAAAAAGCCACTGCTATAATTGAGCATATTACTTACAATATTCTTGATGAAAAATACGATACCAACATATTTACTGAAGCTTCACTCAAAGGCAAACTTGGTATAAATGCTATGAGAGCTGAAAAGAATCTTTATGACCACATTATTTATGATTCAGCAAATGAACAACAGTTTGCCGAAAAACTAGATACAGACAAAGATGTGGCAGTTTATGTGAAACTTCCTAATGGCTTCTATATTTCAACCCCAGTAGGCAAGTATAACCCAGACTGGGCTATAGCTTTCAAAGAAGGCGATGTAAAGCATATCTATTTTATAGCTGAAACGAAAGGCTCTATGGAAAGTATGGATTTAAGGAAGATAGAAGATTCTAAAATTCACTGTGCTAAAGAACATTTCAAGGCTATAAGCGGTGCTAATGTGGTTTATGATGTGGTTGAGAATTATGATGCCTTAGTAAAGCTGATTAGAGCATAGGAAAGTGAAAATTGAAAACTGATAATTGAACTCTTGAACACTTCCAACACTTCCAACAATTCCAACAATTCTAACAATATCCCACTGGCGACGTTAGTCGCAGTCTCACAAACGAAGTTGTCCCACAGTGTAGCGTTTTTCAACTTAAAAAGATATTGATACTTTCATATTTTATGGCTTAGAATATGGTTATGGAAAGTAATGAAATAAAGAATCTTATTGGTAAACCTAAAATTATAGATATTCCGACTCAAGAACTTTTTGATGTGCTTTCTAGTAAAGTCTTGTTTGAAGCCAGATGGGGATTTTCAAAAGGGAATCTTTCTGACGAAGAATACGAAAGCATCATTGAGAATAAAGCCAAGCCTGCTTTAGAAATGTTTAAAAAGCAAGAAGAAAACTCTCCTGTTATTGAGTGTAAAGCTATTTATGGCTTTTTCGCTTGTAAGAGTGAAGGAAATAAAATAACTGTCTTAGATTCTAATAATAAAGAGTTTGTTTTTGATTTTCCTAGACAGGAAAAAGAACCACATCTTTGTATTGCAGATTTTATCCGACAACCTTCGACCTTAATTCCTTTTTTTGTAGTTACTTTAGGAAATAAGATTATCGAGGCAGAAAAGAAATTATTTGAGGAAAACAGTTATTATAACTATCATCTTTTGCACGGATTAGGTGCAGAAATGGCGGATTGCGGCGCCCAATGTATACATAAAATTATCAGGGAAGAATATTTTCAGTTTTTCCCTGATGAAGGTAAAACTAATGGCTGTCGCTATTCTTTTGGTTACCCTTCCTGTCCTGATTTGGCAGACCAGCAAAATCTTTTTGAGTTGTTAAAACCTTCAAAAATAGGATTATCTCTGACCAAATCTTATCAGATGGTTCCAGAGCTTTCTGTTTCTGGCTTTATTATTTTTAATAAAGAGGCAAAGTTTTTTGTACCCTAATTATATTCTGTTATGTCCCCAAGGCAAACGCAAATTATTTTATTTATTTGCTTTGCAGAGGCTGTGATAAAACTCGTAATTTGATGAAAAATCAGTTTTTATTTGTTT
>JAFXRA010000253.1 GCA_017526725.1 Candidatus Rifleibacteriota bacterium | reverse complement strand
GTTAGCCATAGATAAGGCTTCTCCTACTTTTGCCTCTGCATCAAACAATGACCCTTTTAAATCAAAAAAATTCTGCAGAGCTTCTGAACCCGATGCAGTCATACCGCCAGCCTTAGATTGAACAGCTTTCCAATCCATTTGGCCTTTAGAAGCATAATCAGCAACTAATTTTCCAACTTCTTTGGCTTTTTTATCACGAGCATCATTCTCTTTTTCAGCCCATTTTGCAGCTGTGCTTTTAGACCACTTATAAATCCAATAGTCTTCTGGTTTTTTTACGCCGTATAATACTGCTCCTTGAAGGTCTCTTAATTGAGCGTCAATATCAGTCATTTGTGTTTTTACTTCTTTAAGACCAGCATTTAAATCATCAATAGCTTGTTTTAAATCATCTAATGATAAAGATTCCAGCTTTTCCTTTATTTGCCCAGCAGTCATACCAGAAATATCGTCAAGAGTGCCTATTATTGTATCTAAGGCATTTTGCCCTAATGCAATAAACTGCTCCTTCAAATCTGCCAGAAGATTACCATCTGTTTGGAAAACACCACCAACAGTGCCTACATCTAACCAGTTAGGATCTTTTACACTTGCAGCATCTTCCATCATAACTATAATTTTATTCTGTTCATAAGTAGGTTGCTCAGATGGTTTTATACCAGGCAAATCAGATTTCATAAGCAATTTTACAACCAGCTTACCAGGAGAATTTTTAGCTTCTGTTGCCGAAGGCTCTTCAATTACAATTGAATCTACTGTTTTTGAAACCAGCCATTTTTTAGTTTTACCATCTTCGGTAAGTGTTCTGTAAAGTTTTGGTTTTTCTAGAATATATTTAAGCTCTCCATCATGATTTTCTTTTTTAGCTAATAATAAATTGTCATCTTCTTTTTCAGATACTCTAGTTCTAACATTTATAGAAAATTCGTTATTACCCTGAGAAAAAGAACCTTGTTTTGCTTGAGTTAAATCATTTTCTAATATCTTAAAAACCTTGTTTCCTTCTTGTTTAATATGATTTCTTGCAGCAATAATATTAGCCTGATTTGATGAATCAGAAAGAACAAAATACAATGGAATAGAAATCATACAAAAAATCATTATGGTTATAACTAATTCTACAACAGTAAAACCTTTATTATTGAATCTCATCTCTTGTTCTCCCCTATTAATTAGGTTTAACGAATTCGAATTTAGCCAACTTTGAACTCAAAGTCACATGATATCTTGTTGGCTCATATTTAGCTATAGGTCTTATCATAGAGAGTAAAGAACTTCTGGAATTTCTAGAATTATAATGAACGTCAACTTCCCCGTGAATGTCACCACGTTTAAATCTATTTACTACTAAGTTCCCGTCTATTTTTATTTCAGATGTATTTTGAATACCTCTGTCTCCATATAAACAAGCTTCAATATTTTTCGCATTAGAGCTTACTTGAATTGCACCATTTCTAGCTACTAACGAAAATAGAGATGGAATTCCTTCTCCATAGTCTCTTCTTTTTATATCTCCCATTATTTTAATGTTACCAGCACAAACTATAATACCACGACCTTTAACGTTCATTTCTGGAAGCAATAAGGTACTATCGTTAACAAAGGTAACACCATCACAGACAAAAACCTTGTCTTCACCTTCCATAATACTTCTATTGTCTATGTCACGAGTAAATTCAGAAGAAGAATTGTAATAATAGCTGGCTTTTTTAAGATACTGAGCCGTAGAATATAAATTTGCAGGCAGATTAGAAGGATTTTTAGGATCCCATGCCTTGGCAGCATCACTTTCATTTTCATAAGCAGGCCATTTACAGAATCCATAAGGTTCTTCAAATTTAGTAGCAAAAAACCATGGAATAGCAATAGTCAACCCTGGAAAATGGAACCAAGCTATAGTAAAAGCTGGTATATGAAAATATAACAAATGAATTTTCAAATGAGAATAGGCCTTCTTCAAATACCCCTCTACTCTAAAAGACATAGGCATACTAATGTGAAGAGGACCAAACAAATTGTTTCTTGGAAATCTTGCCATTGAAGGAATCCAATAAGAACCACCTGAACTGCCGCCTACATATGGCCAGTCAAAAGTTTTATCATTGCTATTAAACTCAAAGGCCCAAATCTTTTTAAAAGTTGGAATCAAATCATGATCCGGATTATGTTTTTTATTATGACAAGCGGCCTGAGTACCATTTTTATGTCCAAGAGCCAGAGATAAGATTTCGCATTTTAAAAGATTATTAAAAGTTAAATCACTAAAACTTGGCAATAAACCTAATTTTATTGTCATTGGCTTAGTGCCGTTAACTCTCACAAGTCCGGGTAGATAAATGTTCCTAAGTAGTTTTTTAAAATCAGAAAAATTGTGAACAATATTTTCAAAAGTATCTTTTAATTTATCTAAATCAGGAAAATTATGAAGAACCAGATCCTTATTCCCATCATCCCAATTAATTTGATCATCGCCTTCCCAATTATCATCATTTTCTATTTGTTCATTTTCATAAGGCAAACTTGAATTAGCAACAAAGAATGTATAATCAGGGGCTATTGGCTGAATATCAGCAACACGAAATTCTCTTTGAACAACTAATTTTTTTCGAATAACATGTTTATCATCTGAAGCATGGGGATAAAAAAGCAAATCGGTTTCAACTTCAAGAAAACCTTTCTTTTCAACAGTTACTCCGAAGCCGATATTGCCAGCAAAAGCTCTTAATTCTTTAGGAAGTAATTTATTTACACAGTCCTTTAATTTGTTTAAAACTCCGCCAAAAGGTAATTGAAAATTCACTAATTTTGGGAAAAATTTTTCAACAAGAAATTTTGGGGTTACCCCACCTTTACTCCCTGTAATTTTTTCAATTATCTTATCCCATATCTTATTTAAAAATGGCTGTAAAAACTTCCCTATTGGAATTTGAGTATATTCCGGACCTGGTATCCAAATTCCTTCAATACTTGGACATTTCAAAAAATTAGGCTTATCGGGAATAAATTGGGTCAAATTAAATTCAAGATCACCACCATCACTTTTTACAGCTTCACAATCCTCTAAGGGCTGTGTTAATTTAGATAAATCAGCATCACCAGGAAGAATCTTATCTAATATTTTGCTCAAAAAACCAGTTGCTTTTTTTACAGGAATTTCTACCCCGCCAGTTTTATATTGAGGGTTATCAGCTAAAATACCAAAAGCCTGTTTTATTTTAGCAGTACACTTAACAGATACTTTGCCCCCATAAGATTTAAACATATCGCCTAAAGGAGCTAAGGGACCTTTATTGTCTGTTTCAGAATCATAACGATAGGTAATACCTCTTTCGTATACAGGTTTTAATAGCCCATCATTAAAAATATCCAACTGAACATCCATACCTTTAGATTGAAAACCGCTTAAGCCATCAAGATGAGCTTTTGCAACCAAAGCAGGCATTCTAAAATACATGTATGGACTTCCTAATATTTCAAGGGGATTAGCTGGGAAAGGTAAATTCTTATAGAAAACCGAATCATCATTCATATTATCTTTGATGACTTTAAACATTAAATTAGTAGCTGCTTCGGCACATTCTTCCGCTCTTTTATCGTTACTGGATAAAACAGTATTCCAGCGTCCAGAAGTGGCCAGCTTTGAAACAGTAACGCCAATTAATACAAGAACCCCTAAGACTCCTATTGCCATTAAATAGGCAGAACCCTTCTTTTTTAGCAGCTTCTTAAACACTTTAAAACCCCTTAAAAAGTAATTACCTTATTTCTAAATTATAATGTACAACACTAAATTAGGCAAGATATTTAAGGTTTATTCCTCATTTATAGATAGATTTGCAAAGGAAATAAACGAAAAAACTCTTCTAATATTTTTAATTGTCAGAAGAGTTTTTAGAATTTTATTTTTTTATAGTAAAGAAGTAAATTTTTCTCTGTTTTCTTTGATTTTGGCCAGCAGTGGAGCGTAATCAATCTGTTTTCTAGCTCTTAATTCTTCTGTAATTTCACTGATAGCGTTATATAAAGGAGTTATAGCAAGATTTCCAATAACCCCTTTTAAACCATGAGCAATTTCGAAACCTTTATCCAAATCATTGGTCTTTAAAACTTCTTCCAGTTTTTCGAAACCTTCATCTTTTAATCCCATCTGAACAAGATTCAGATAGAACATTTCATTATTTAAACATCTTCCAAGACCTTCTTCAGTATTACAGCCTAATTCCTTCATTTTATCAACACTTAACATATTCTATCTCCTTTTCTTCGCTACCGCGGGCTTTAACTTCTTTTTCTATCAAAAGTTTGAATTCTTCAGGTGGTAAAGGTTTAGAGAAATAGAAGCCCTGAATAATCTTACATTTGAGATCTTTCAAAAGTCTGCACTGTTCTTCTGTTTCAACGCCTTCTGCAACAACAGAAACTTTCAAGAAGTCTGCAATTTCCATCATTAGCTCAACCATGTGAAGAGCTTTGGGGTTTGTAGCTATATTTTTAATAAACTTCATATCTAACTTCAACGCATCAATAGGAAGTTCTGAAAGCATATTCAGAGAAGAGTAACCAGAACCGAAATCGTCCATTTCAATAAAGAAGCCTTTTGAACGCAGACTTTCAACAACCTGAATAATCTGATCAGAATTGTCTGTATAGGCAGATTCAGTAACTTCAAGCATTATATCTCTTGTAGAAAGTCCACAGGTTTCAATAAGTTTCATGAAATTTTCTTCAAGCTTCGGATTATAGATATCAATTCTTGAAAGGTTAACAGAAACAGGGATGGTAATATTGTATGCATCTCGCCATCTGCGGACCTGAGATGCTGCTTCCTGCCAAACAAAATGGTCTAATTTTGAAACTAGGCCGTTTTCTTCCAATAATGGAATAAAGGTACCCTGACTGACCATGCCAAATTCCGGGTGATTCCATCTTATAAGAGCTTCAGCGCTGGAAAGCTTTGGTCTTGAACCAGAAATATCATATTTCGGCTGATAGTAAACTATAAAATTCTTGTTAACAAGAGAAGTATCAACGTCAGCAACCAGACATTCTTCAAAAAGTTCCTTTTTGTGAAGTTCGGTATCATAGAAACTGATATTTGTATGATAGTTGTTTTTTAATGAGTTACAAGCCATCATAGCTCTGTCAAAGCGTCTATATACGTCAACTTTCTTATCTACTATGGGATTTACGCCGCAAACAAGCCTAGTTCTTGAGTTTTTAAATAAGCTGTTAAATTCATTCAAAAATCTTCTTAAAATATCTTCGCAGTTATCATTATGCTCCATGTAAAGATAGAAAGTATCTGAAAATCTGCATGCCATACCAGTAGCTCTATTTAATAAGACTTTGATAGCATCGGCAATTTTCTTTATTATTTCAGTTCCAGCAGAGCGACCGCTAATTTCATTTATAAGAGAAAGGTGATTAATGTTAAAAGCGACAGCATCCATCTTTTCATCAGGATAGTATTTATCGTATCTTTCACAGAACTGGAAGAAGAAATCCTTTGATAATAAACCAGTAGTTTCATCGTGGCTGGTATTCTGAATCATCTTAGAACCTTCAGAAAGTTCAATACTTCTGCGGACTCTGGCGAGAATGACTTCTGGCATATCGTAAGGCTTTGTAATAAAATCAACAGCGCCTAATCTCAAACTTTCTATTTCAGCTGATTTTTCGGAAGTGAGAACGATTACAGGTATTTTATTCAGTTCCTGATCGTTTTGAAGTTCTTTTAAAACAGTAAAACCGTCCATTACTGGCATTAGAAGGTCTAACAAAACAAGAGAGAGAATTGTTTTATGCTTTCGTATGAGTTCAAGAGCTTCTTTACCGTTTTTAGCGTTAATTACATTGTAATCACGTTTGATAATGAATCCCAGCATTTCTCTGTTAACAAATTCATCATCTACAACAAGAACCATTCTTTTAATATCTTGATTACTAAGACTATTCATTTATCAGCTTCCTTATATTTTGCAAACAGCAATAGATTTCTTTTCCTTTTTCATAACAGCATTTTGTCATAATTTTCACTAAATGTAAAATACTATTTAATGAAAGATTTTGCTTTTATTTATCTCAAATAATCACAAAGAAAAACCTCTGATAATTATTTATCAGAGGTTTTGGATATTATTTTAGAGTAATCAATTCGTATTCTCTTGTTCCCATACCGATTTTTTCAGAATG
>JAFXRA010000252.1 GCA_017526725.1 Candidatus Rifleibacteriota bacterium | reverse complement strand
TTTTTTTAATTCGTTACTTTCTTTGTTAATTCTTTCAACTAAAATTTTTGATTTTTCAATACTTTCTTTTGTTATTTTGTCATTAGTATTTGTATCGTTGATAGAAGGCAATAAACCCCTTCGTAATTTATCCAAATTGTCCAAACGTTTATCTGACTCTACAATATTCAGGAAAACTCTTAATAATTCATTAAAAGCTTTTGAAGCTTCTGTTCTATAAAAGCTCATTTTCTCATCTTTACCAATGATTCTTAAAAGATTAGAAAACTTTTCATCTACTTCTGGAAAAACTTTTCTAAAGTTGATGCGAATTAACTCTTGCTTTTTTCTTTTTTCTTCTAACTCTTTTTGTTCTTTTGCTGCTATTTGTTTCTGTTTGATTTTGTAATATATTACACCTACCAAAACCAAAACCAGAACAAATATCACAATACGGACCAACACTTTTTTACCTCATTTCTAAATTAATATATATTATACTTATTTATTAACAAAAACAAAACATCTTTCATCTTCTATCTTCTATCTTAAATTTGTTGAATAATTCTTACTTATACAATATAATTTTCTAAAACCTTTATAGATGAGCAGATAAACCATGAAATACAGAGAGCCCAGCGAATTCTTCAAGTTTATAATAGAAAAAGCTGGCCTTGATGTAATAAATGATACCCAAAGAAGTCTTGCTTTTGCTCTAGACTTACTTGACAGCCAGAAGTCTTATTTCTATTTATTAAAAATAGCCTTTATTTTTGATGCATATAAAGAATTAATTAAAGCTTATGATAAAGATTCCAAAGCAAAGAAACTTTATATAACTAAAGCTGTAAAAATCCTTACGGATGATTGTTTTACAAAAGATGACAACGCTTATTGGGCAATAGGCTGGCTTGCGAACGTTATTTACCCCAATGAATGGAAAAATATAATAAGTAAAACCAACATAGATATAGATGAAATAGATAAAAAGTTTTTGAAACAGGCAAAAATCCCAGTTAAGAAGGTTTATAAAGAAGAATTTACTGATTCTGATTCTAATGCTAAAACTACTTCCAATTTTAATTTCAATTCTAATTCAGAAACCGAATCAGCAATCACCTTTGATGATAATACCAAATTTTCAATAAATAACTTATTAAAAAAGAATTGGACTTTAAACGATATAAATTTAAAGATGATTCTCTGCCCTGCGGGAAGTTTTATGATGGGTAGTCCCATTAATGAACTGGGAAGAAATACCAGTGAAACAACACACCAGGTAATTATTACAAAACCATTTATGATAGGCAAATATCCAATAACTCAAAAACAGTATTTTTCTATAATAGGAAGCAATCCTTCATATTTTAACGGATATAATAATCCTGTCGAATCTGTTAGTTGGTTTGAAGCTAAAAAATTCTGTGAAATACTTAATGCAAAGTATAAGAACAGTCTTCCAAAGGGGTATATTTTTTCTTTACCTACAGAAGCACAATGGGAATATGCATGTAGAGCAGGAAGCTTAACTGCTTTGAATAATGGAAGGAATTTAACTTCTGATTATGGAATTTGTTCAAATTTACACAGAGTAGCATGGTATTCTCTAAATTCTAATAACTCAACTCACCCAGTAGGTCAGAGAATTCCAAATCACTGGGGTATTTATGATATGCTTGGAAACGTCTGGGAATGGTGTGAAGATTGGTATGGAGAATATTATAACAATATAGAAAAAGACCCCATAGGAACTATTAAAAGCACACGTCGTGTGAATCGTGGTGGTAGCTGGGTCGACTATCCCATGAACTGCCGTTCAGCCAGACGACGTGGCTACGGTCCAACCAAAAGAGACATCATTCTTGGTTTCCGTGTTGCCCTTGTTTCAATAGATAATTCTTCTCAATCCGATGATTGGTAGCCATAGACTGTTCATATTCATATTTTTATTCCTGCTTTCTTGATTTATCCTACAAAAAAGTACTATAATTATTTTGCCTTAGACCGATACAAAATCAAATAAATCTTTTAGAGTAAAAGGGTACTTAAAAAAGGTATGGATGAATCTACTTTCAAAAAAGTAAAAGAATTAAAAGTCGCTTTATGGATTGGTATTATTATTCTCATAATAGGAATAGTTGCTGCAGTAGATCAAGCTAATTCAGATATAATAGATAATATTAACGACATTCCCAAAGAATGTTTTTCGAATCAAAAACTAATCTTAAATGCTATAAGAGGCTATAATTCAAATACTCTAAAAATGAAAGAAATGGCTTTACCCGGGAAGGATTTTGAGGAACTAGAAGAATTACTAGTAAAAGATTGCTATCTAACTAATCCTATAAAACTTCCTGCTCCAGAATGTTCCTATGGCTATATAACCGTAGACAAAAAAGAAATTGTATTTTGTAAGCATCACGGTTCAGCAGATTCATTAATAATTCCCGCATACAATAGAAACCTAGAAAAACCTTTTTCAGAAAAACATATTAAATATTTAGAAGATCTGAAAAATGCTAGAACCCAGAAAACCTCAACAATTGCTGATATTAGAAATTTGATAGATCCAATGATTCTAATAATATTTAGTTCATTATTTATAGTTTTGATTTTAGACCAGATGTACAGAATAAAAAAGCATAAAGAAATGTAATATATTGAAGATAATTGTCCTTCTAACATGTAATAAAAGCTTCCTTTTAGTCTTCAACTTATTTAATCAATGTAACTTTTGAAAAGCAAAATAAAGGCCAAAAAATAGAATAATGAATTCTAAATAAACAATCATCAATACTAATATTAAAACGAGAGTGTTCCTCCCTTTTTTCTTTATTGTATATACCTTCTGCTATTAATCCACCATGGTAAGTACAAATAATTTCTCCATCTTCAGTAAGATTCCCTTTTTCTTTATAAATACCTTCTTTTTCTGTAATTGGACAAACCAATGGGTAACTAGATTTAATATAGTTGCCATTAATTAAAATAGACTGATCTAATGAAGTCATCATTGGAACAACATCCATGTTATACATTTCTACAGCACCCTGTAATACTCTCAAATTAGAATAACATGCCTTTATTCCTCCACGAGGTCTTCCTCCGCCAAATGATTTTGGATCAGGCCCAAAAAATATAAAAAGAACACCGCCAAATAAATAAATATAAAACAGTATTACAAACCAATTTGCTTTCTTCTTTTGATTATTCACCATTATTGTTTTCTTTATTACTATAAACAATTATTTTCTAATCATAACAGTTTTTTGTCACTAGTGACAACAACAACTTCCTCAATCTAATTCTTTTAACATAATGTAAAATACTTAGCTGTCAAATTAGAATAAAGCAATTTTTAAAAATAACTATAAAAAATAAAACAATAGTTGATTCTCATCTAAATTATTGTATAATAATACGGTTTATTATAGTTTAAGAGTTCAATAGTTAGATTTTTAAATATTTCTTAACTACTTCGATGAATTTTTCAGCATTTAAAATTTGTTCTTTAACTTTGTCTTTAGAAACAATATAAAAATCATCATAGTCACTATCAGACCTAATTTTAAATGAATCTGTAATAATTTTTGAGTAATCTTTATCAAAAATTCCTGTTTTTATGTAAATTCTTTGAAATGAAGAAATAATTCCACTATGTCTTTTTGAATCAATATTATTAAGAGCTAACACAGCACGCATAGCATGAAAAATTGCGTAATATGAACGATTTGCTGCTGATTTATACTGGTCTTTTTCTAATAAAAGTTTTGAAGATTCTAAATCTTCTTGTGCATGTTGCACAATCTGACAGTAGCCAAATCTTTTATTTCATTTGGCAACATATCTTATTCCCTCGCTTAGAACATTTTTGTAATATGGCAACACAGATGAATACTTATTAAACAAAAGTAATGGCTTAACCGTAATAGATACAAGCAAATCGTTTTCCAAACTTAAATCACTTGCTATTTCAGAAATAGAATTACTGTATTTTTCAATACTTAAATAATCTAAGTCTACAACAAGCATAATATCAATGTCAGATTCATCGTCATAATCACCCCTAGCATAAGAACCATATAAAAAAGCATCTGATATTCCACAAGGGAAAACAGTATTACAACGTTGATATACTTCGTTAAATATTTTTTCTGCGATGTTATTCATTTGTTTCATTTTTTTATTATATGGATAACAACATTTTTTGGCAATAATTAATATTCCTTTTTTGGGATTACCACGTCTAAGGCTCGTAGCAATGATATTAGCAACATAACAACCAAAAAGCTTGGCGATTAGCCAAGCTTTTTGGTTATCATCAGAACTGGATGGAGAAGATTGGGGCGTGCTGTTGGGCACCGTAGATGTCGGTTTCACTGGGGCATTTATTATAAAAACATCGCCATATATAAAGGTAATGTAAATTTCTTCCCTGTTTGTCCAATATTACCAGTAATTAATTTATAAGCAATCTGAGGATTATATTCTTTAATAAATTCATTTAAAGAAATTGTCTGACCTCTTGAAGATTTAACTTCTATTGGGATTACTCCACTTTCATTTTCATATAAAAATTCGATTTCCTGAGAATTATTCTGATTTTTATAATAATTGAGTTTTTTGCCTTTTTTTATCAAAATATCAAATATTAAGTTTTCGTAAATTCCACCCTTTGCAGCCCCAGACAAAGTATCGTTATACAAGGCTGTCTGTGTAGGATAGCCAAACATCGAAGTTAAAAGTCCAATATCTGAAACATATATTTTAAAATCTTCTTCTTTTTCATAAGCTACTAAAGGCATTAACGGAACAGAAAGATTATTAACTTTTTTTACGAAGCCAGCATCAATTAGCCATTCTATAGAGTTTGCATATTTTCTCGAACTCCCATTTTTTTCAATACTTTTGTATTGAAATTTTGTGTACTCTTTTGCTAACTGTCTCGGAATGGAATAGTAACAATTTTTGATTTTGGGCTTTTCTATATTTTTAGCATAATGATCTATATCATATTCATAAGCTTTTAATATTTTTTGTTGAGTTGAATAAGACTTTTGAAAATTATTTGAATCAAGATAATTATTTACAACTTCTGGCATACCACCAACAATTAAAAAAGTTCTAAGTATATTTAAATAGCGATTATTAATATATTCTTCTATAAATTTCTTTTCTGTAAAATACTCTTTTAATTGATTTATCGCATTTTCACCAATTCCATTAGCCCATAAAAATTCTTCAAAATCTAGAGAAAACATTTCTATCTCACGCTCATAACCTACAGGTATAGAAATTGAAACTTCTTCCTCTTTTTCCATTTCTACTAATCTATTATAATGTAAACCTAGCAATGAACCAGACGCGATAACATCATATTTATTATCTAGTACTAAAAATTTTAAGGCTGTTCTAGCTCTTGGACAAGATTGGATTTCATCTATAAATATTAGAGTATTATTATCAACATAATTAATATTGGGTAGATATATAGATATTTTTTTATATATTTCTTTTGCTTCCAAAGAACCTTCGAATATATGTTTTTGATCAGGCGATTCTATAAAATTTATATAAATATAACTTGAGTATTCAGTTTTTCCGAACTGATTAATAATGAAAGTTTTACCAATCTGCCTTGCACCTTTGACTAAAAGGCATTCGTTTTTCTTCGTTCTTTTCCAATTTAGAAGGATATCATAAAATTTTCGTCTTAGCATATTAACCTCTATTCTTATTATATATGTATCTAAGCATCTTTGCAAGGTTTTTACTAATTTTTAGACATATACTTTAGAGATTTTTGCAACGAATTCGACATATAACAAAGAATAAATTGTAACTATTTAGATATATATAAATTCCAAATTGTACTAGTCATGTACTAGTCAATAAAAGTTAACACAAAAAGTTTGTTAGTGATGCTATTTATTTTTAATATTTCATATTGCAGACAAATTTTGTCCAAAAGCTTGAGGCTATAGTCCTATAAAAAATTGAAAAAATAATATAAAGGAAACAAATTTTTTGTTATACTCTTTTTATGAGTAACAAATTATTTGGTCCCTCTGGTGGATATAGAAAAATGTTGTCCTTTAATTGGACATGTCTGGTTTATCACGCAACAACTTTATTTTGTAAAAGAAACTATAATTATAAAAATGATCCTTTAGGGAAAACTTTTGGTCAGATGGTGGGTGCAGCAAGAAGTGCCAGACAAAATATAGTCGAAGCTTCTTCTCGGGCTGCCACTTCCAAAGAACAGGAATTAAAACAGCTTGATGTTGCCAAAGGTTCTTTACTAGAACTAGCTGGAGATTATGAAGCTTTCATTCTTGATTTAAATGAAGTTCCTTGGTCAAATAAAGACGAAAGATATGTTGCTGTCAAGTCATTAGAATTAGATAAATTTGAATATACTGACGACGTAGATCACGATTATGGTATCTTTACCCTTAACATGCGTAAACGTTGTTCTGAGTGGCTTGAAAATGAAAACCCTCTTGTTGCTGCAAACGCAATTTTTATCTGTATAAATAGAGCCTGTGCTTTAATTACAGGCCAAATGTATAGAATAGCAGACGATTTTATTCAAGAAGGTGGTTTCACAGAAAAGATGACTAAAGCTCGTCTAGAACAACGAGATGCAGATTTCCAAAAAGAAGGTTCTCCTAATTGCCCAAAATGTGGAAATCCAATGAGAAAAGTTGTTGCAAGAAAAGGTCGCTTTGCTGGTAAAACATTTTGGGGTTGTACAAGTTTTCCTGAATGCAATGGAACAAGAGAAATATAAATAAGGGACTTTAGTCTTTAAACTTTGGACATATAACAAACAATAAATAACCTCGCGACTATCGCGTGGTTTTCTTATACAAAACCGCTTGGCATATCTTGCCAAGCGGTTTTGATTCTGACTTACAGCTTATCGCTTATGGCTTATAGCTTAAGTTAGAATTGAATAGAGAAGATGGGGGCGTGCTGTTGGGCGCCGTAGATGTCGGTTTCACCTGGAGCACCTGAAGCCCATGGGCGCTTGATGGTTACTTTTACAGCGTTAGCTGGTGAGAACCATACAATCTTCATTACATCTTCTTCAGGAATGTTATAAAGCTTAGCGAACTGAGCTTTATTGATTACTTCTTTATTTTTGAATTCTTCAAAGTATTCTTTGTTTTTGAACATGATGTCAAAAGTCAGTTCAAAAGGACCAGAATTCTTTGAACGAATAACCTTAGCTGCTTCTAATATATTTCTCATTGTTTTGCACCGTCCTTGTAGAATTCATTATGATGCGGGAAGAGCTTCATACCATCAATATTCATCAGGTGGTAAACAGAGAATTCGAATACCTTACCAACGGTAATATCAGATGGTGAGAACGGGAAAGCAAGATTACCAGCAGTAGAGATACGACCTGCGTAACCGTAGTGAAGCATTGTAGAACGAGCTATGCTGCAAAGTGAGTCAGCTTCAGCCTGAGTCTTGCAAAGTGCTTCAATAACGATGCAGAGTTCGTGGGAAGTAACTTCTTTAACGGTTTCTAACGGGCCCATTACGCCATTCTTTCCATAAACATGGAAATAAAGATTATCGCTTCTGTGCGGGTCTTTTGTAATGGTGTTAACGCGTTCTTTTACTTCTTCGATTATTTTGTCGATACCCTTAATCATGATTGGGTCACGAGTCCCTGCTATGCTAACGGTTCTATAACCTATGCAGCGAGCGCCTTCAAGTTTAACCCAATATTTTGGAGTAGGTATTTCCTTACTACCCTTAACTTCAACACGGCCTTCGCCCAAATCCTTGAAAGAACAACCTTCAAGGTTGAGTTCTCCACCAGGACCTGGCAGATGGTATGGGTCGGTCTTTTCATAAAGAGTGTGAGCAGCAGCAGATTCACAAGTGAATTTTCTGTCTGGGGAAAGAGCTTCAAGAATAAAGCTGTCTTCAGTGAGAGTGCCCATTGCACAGTCAGAGCCAGAACCAGGAGTAGCAGCGATTGCTGCACATTCCAAAATTTTACCCATGTGAAGAGCCAAGCCCTTGTCATAACCAAGCATTATTGGCAAAGCGGCGAAATTAGCCGGGTCATAGCAGCGGCCAGCAAGAACTACATCACATTTGTCTTTGAGAGCTTCGATAATTGGTTCAACGCCAATCTGAGCAACCAAATAAGTGGTTTCATCAATAGCTTCTTCAGTAAGCTGTGGAACATAGGCCAAAGGTTCGATACGACCTTCCTTTAAAGCCTTTTTAACATCATCTTTGCTTACATCAGATGGAATAATGCCCATCTTAAAAGAAAGCTTGTTTTCAGCAGCGATTTCTTCAATTATCTTGCGGCACCATTCAAGGTGAACATCAGCACCAGAACCGCCAGCTGTTCCAACTACAACAGGAATATGGTTCTTTACACCGTGAACAAGCATATAAGTCAAATCACGCTTAACGGCTTCACGGTTTGTAAAAGCTTTACCAGCACCAAGATAATAAGGACCTGGATCTGTTGACCCTGCGTCAACGGCAATTAAATCTGGCTTCTTTTCCATACCTTTAAGAAAAGAAGCTTCTGGGAAACCGTAACCTAAGATTGCGGTTGGAGATAATACTTTAAAAGGTTTGAGTGACATTATTTAACTCCATATTTCATACGAAGGACAGCTATAATGCGTTCCATTTCGTTATTTACAATAGTAAAGCCTTCGTCAAAGCCCATACCAGGTTTTGCCAAAGTGCGTTCAGCCTGAGCTGCTACGGCCAAGTGTACACACATTTTTGCAGTATTGTCGGTTTCGTTGCAAGTTCCGCCCTGATAAGCTTCCATACCATGAGCTTTGCAGTAGATAACGCTTTCAACGATATTCTGAATACCACCAAGGTCAGGAGTCTTAATCTGAACCATATGGCATGACTTAGCGTCAGTAAATTCCTTAATGTCTTCGTAAGTATTGCACCATTCATCGGCAACAATCTTAACTCTTGAACCAAGAGCTGTGAGTCTGTCGGTGATCTTCTTCAAAGCTTCAATCTGCGGCAATTTTGCTTCAACGTCTACAGGACCTTCGATGTAAAGCTGTAAATCTTCAGCATCTTTTTCCAAAGAAGCAACATAATCAGCAACTTTATTCATATCGTTCTGATAAAGCTGACCAATAGTGCCGTAAACGTCGATGTGAAGGTCTGGTTTGTAGCTTTCATCAGTGCGGAGAGTTCTAACACGCTTTACAAGCCAGCGAATATATTCTCTTAATTTTTCGCCCTGAAGACCAAGTTTTTCTTCAACATTGTTAATCAAGCCGTGTGGAAGAACTTCAACGCCTTTAAGAATCATCTTATCAACGTTGGCATATCTGTCATCACCGCTCTGACCAAATATCGGAACACGCTTAGCAATTATAGGAAGATTGTATTCCTGACAAATTACTTCGGCTGGCATCAATACTTTAGATTTGGCTACAGCGTCTAACAAAGCTTGAGTCAAACCATATTTAATAGCTGAATGGAGAGGCTTGCCTTCAATCTTCAATTCACAGAACTTCTTAGCCATATCTCTGAATGTGCCGATTTCCATACCTTCAAGCATTGGTTTAATGTGCTTTTCTAAGAATGGAATAAATTCAGAAGCTAGGAACAATGGGTCTCTTCCGCCAGCACCAGAATACTGAACTGCTGCACAGTCACCAGTTGCAATCTGACCGTCTTCGAGCATCAGAATAATAGCGATGCTCTGGCCAGCCTGTCTGATACGAGTGAACTTCTGAGTTATTGGTTCACCAACATAAACAAAACCGTCATGCTTAGCACCAGCTTTAATAGCACGCTGGTCATCAAAATAAAAAGCGGAATTGCCTTTTGCGAAAGTTACTTGTTTAATTTTCATCTTGGTCTCCCTACTAATGCACCTTTACTAATTGCATAAATATCGTCAGTTACCATTTGGAAGCAGACTTTACGACCTTCTGCTTTTCCACGTTCTTCAAGCTTTTCACGGTGATAATTCATGATTTCATCGCTCAAAGCCATGTTACCTTTGTTAAAAATTCTTATAAATCCGTGATTATCACGCATTGGCAGAATCTTGCCCTGATTATAAATGGATGGAGCAAATGGAACATCTATTGCACCTGCTGCAAAACCTGCAATAGTGCCTTTTTCAATGTCGCCATCACCCAATTCATAAAGTTTATCCATAATTGAATGAACTTCTTTTTCAATCTGTTCAATTTCAATCTTATGTTCGTCACTAATTGGCAAATGCTGTTCCTTGAGCATATTAACAGCCTGTTTAGTGCATCTTATGCCCATTCCGTTAGCTTCTTTTGTCGGAATACCCATAGCTTCGTGAGGTGATTTAACAATAACTTTGTCAGCTCCAGCCAAAACTGCTACTGCTGAACCCCAGCTGATTACAGCAAAAGCCTTAGCTTCATCAGATGGGAAACCGCCCATCCACTGATGGAAAACGGTTGTAAGTTCGTAATCTGTTAAACCTTCTTTTTGGAAATATTCGTGAGCAAGGTTTCTCAATGAAATCAAAGCTGCTACGTCTTGGATGAGGTTACCGCCCTGACCATAACCCAAAGTTATAGATTTAACGCCTTGGCGAAGTGCTAAAATACCTTCAACCAATGCACATACATGGCTTACACATGGGGGAACAAGGGTTCCTGTAAGGGGTCCGAAGGGTTCACGATTAATGTGGATTCCGCGTTCTTCGTATCGGCCCACTAGTCTGTCAACATATTTCCAGTCTTCAATAGACTTAGCCAAAGGAACTTTCTTTGCATAAGGAATATTATAAGAAATTCCGCCGCCTTCAAAACTTGTAAAACCACCAGCTAGTGTAATTTCAGCTAATAATCTGGCATCTGGAGTTCCGTGTCTTACCTGAATCGGTGATTTAACAGCTTCTGTTACCTGACGGCAGCCTTGAAGCCCGTGATTAACAGCAGGGAAACCGTTTAAAAGAGAAGTTCTGGCTTCTAATGAGCGCTGAATACCGTTTGCTGCTTCCTGATAGCGGTTAAGTCTAGTATAAGCGTCAATTGTTGTCGGTAATAAATCAGCCTGACCTTCGTTTTCCAAATACTGTAAAAGTTTAATGTGGTCTTGAATCAAAGCAACACCAGCTCTTGGCTGACAAAGGGTGATACCCTTTTCTGAAGCTTTTCGCATAGCTACTGCGAAGTTCTTTGATTCTGGAATAGCTTTTTGATAAGCTACAGCTTCTTCAAAATCAATGTCTTTACCTGTTGGCCAGGTTTGAAGGACCTCTGCCCTTATCTCGTCAAATTTCTCGTCGCTAATTCTGTACGAACCCACTTCATTCACTCCTTGTAAACTCTAAGCTAACTGTTTTTATACGTCATTGCGAGGCTTCGTCGAAGCCGTGGCAATATAATTTTTCTAGAGATGAGAGCTTAGAGATGAGAGCTTAGGGGATTGTTTTAGCTTATGATAACTCTTGAATTATATAAAATTCCTACTGCAAATAAAAACTTTACGACTAATTCTAGATTGCATAAACATGCATTAATTTACAAACCTAACAATTCCCTTATCTTTCCTTTTTCCCTTATCTCTTACCTCTTTTCTCTAATCTCTAAAAATCCAATCAACTTACAAATCTTATGTCAGCAATAACTTTTAATATTGTCAACACTATATGCAATTTAACAACATTATAGACCAAATTTTGTACAAGTAAAATATTTTTTTTAGAGAGATGAAAGAAGAGGGAGGAGGGAGTTGATGAAAACTTAAAATAATGTATTGCATTATGACATACAAAATGATAATCTTATAATATGTAAGATAAGGAGATAAATTCATGGCATTGAAAAGTTCAAATGTAGCAGCAAGAGTAGAACCTGAAATAAAAGAAAAAGCCGAGAAAATTCTTTCAACTCTAGGTATTAGTGTTTCAAATGGAATTAATATGTTTTATCGACAAGTTATTTTATGGAACGGACTACCTTTCAGACCTTCTATTCCAGTTACAGAACCTAAACCTCTATCAGAAATTACAAAAGAGGAATTTGATGCAAAAATGGCTAGAGGTATAGCACAAGCAGAATCAGGAGAAGGTATTCCTGCTAAGGATTTTTTTGAAAATCTAAGACGAGAAGTACTAAAATCTCATGTCTAAAAAATATAAACTTATTATTCTACCTGAAGCCCAACAGGATATTAGGAATATTATTCTATATATTGCCATTGAATTAGCTTCTCCTTATACCGCTTTAAGTTTACAAGACTCTTTCGAAGAAGCAGTTAATTCTTTATCAACAATGCCACATCGTTATAAGATTATTGATGAAGAACCTTGGAAAAGGAAAGGAATCAGAAGGTTTCAAGTAAAAAGCTATTTTATTTACTATCTAATTTCAGAGTCTGATAATTCAGTGAAAATTATAGCTGTAATATATGTTAGACGCAATCAAGAAGAACAATTATTACTTAGAGAAGAAATAGATAGGTGAAAACATGCAGATTGGAAGTTCTAATGATTCAGAAGCGGTTGAAGCTTTAAACCCAACCATAATTTCACAATGCAAAATGGTGAGCAGATATTAAAAACTGCTTTTTCAGATGTGGAAGCAAGATTTTATGAAGACTCACTTCATATAACAGATATTGAGGAACTTATTAAGTATCTGCAAAGTCTCACTTCATTCAAGGCAATAAAGGATTTTCCTATAAAGAAGATTCGAGAAATACTTGAGGCACATTCAAATAATGGCGTAGTAGACCTTCCTAAGGAATATGGAATGTTTATTGCTAAAGGTTTTGGTGGTACGTCTTCTGTGACCACGACGGCCAGTTAGACGCGAAACCTTATTTTAGAAAATAGAGATTACCAAGAGAACCCGCACTTGTCGCACATAAATTCTCTAGTACGTGGATTGTATATGGTGCCATTGTGTCTACATCTGGGGCATATCTTGTTTTGCCACCCAGCGCCACCAGAAATGAATTCCAGTTCTTCGTCGGTGAGCTCGCGGCCCTCTTCCTTTAAAGCTTCTGCTATATCCTTATCTTTAATAAAAACGGAACTAACTTTTTCATCGAAGTCTCTCTTATTTCCCTCTGTCATTTATTTCTCCTCAAATTCGGCTTAAATATTAGTTTTTAATTTTATAATATTTTTTTTATTATGAAAAGAATTAGGGTGAGAATTCATGGCAAACGTAAACTATTTTTTTTTATTAATGGGTATTTGCCAATATCTATTTTTATTATTGTAGCGCCTTCCAGGCGCATTTTTATCTGTGTTCTTATCCGACGGCAACTACGTTGCCCTCGGTTATTAATGTTGCGACTTCCATAAGGCACAGGATGTGCCTATGCAAGCGAGCGACAGGAGGTCAGCGAGTCGCAGTCGCTATTATAGAAAGTGTCCGGCAGGACACAACATTATTAACCGTGGGTATCGTTAGATACCCACGGATTAGATTCCATCCATCTTGAACCTCCCCCAATCACTGATTG
>JAFXRA010000251.1 GCA_017526725.1 Candidatus Rifleibacteriota bacterium | reverse complement strand
GAAGAAACTTCTGAAACAGATACTACTGTTTACAAGAAAACCAAGAATGATTATAAGCCAACAGATAATAAAGCCTTAGAAGGTTCCTGGTTTTTGAATATAGAAGATGATTTACCAGTTGTTCCTAATTCTAAGGGTAAAGTAGAAACATATGTCTTTAATTCTGATGGAACTTTTTCTTTAATAGAAATTGATCTTAAAGCTAGCGATGAGTCAGAAAAACCTGAATATTGGATATCTGATGAAACTTCTGAAAATATTACTGGAACCTGGAAATATGCTGATGGAAAATTGAGTATAAAAACAGATAAAGAAGAAGCAACTTTCCCAGCCACAATAAAAAATGCTGAATT
Organism: Candidatus Rifleibacteriota bacterium; assembly: GCA_017526725.1. Next base: position 3,594 of record JAFXRA010000251.1, on the reverse strand, counting down.
AACTATTACAGACAAAGATAAAGACGGAACCACTGTTTCTATATTCAAGAAAAATCCAAATAGTTATAAACCAATAAATCAAGCAATAATAGGAGCCTGGTATTTAAATTCTGAAGACAATTATAATGTTGTTCCTAATGCTAATAATGAAGTTGAAACTTGGATTTTTAAAGAAGATGGAAGTATCGAATTACAAGATTATGAAATAGATATATATCCTAGTGATGAAAATCCACAATATTGGAAAACAGCAGATACTGGTGATAAGGTAAGTGGAACCTGGAGTTATAAAGATGGTAAATTAACCACTTTATGTAAAGATCAGGAAGCCAGCTTTTCTATAAGTCTTGAAGATGATGTTTTAACAATAACAGAAATTGATGAAGAAACATCTAAGCCTACTAGTTCTGTTTACAAAAGAACTAAACCATCTTTGAAATAAGATATAAGATATAAGATAGAAGATGTTCTGAAACTTCCCTTGGCTATGCTAGGGGAAGTTTTTTTGTGAATGAAGAGAAACTTAGGGTCTTTAAAAAAGATGGTAAAATTAGCAGTGATAGAGTGGCTTTTATCTCTAAAAAATAAGTTGCTGATTTAATATTGTCTTTGGTAGAATTGATAATATACATGCGAGAAATAGAGGAACCTTTATAATGCTTAATAACCCGGAAAGTATAAATAATAAATTGGAAATTTCGAATGTTGAACAGCTATTCCCTGCTATAGAATGGTTTACTGATCAGATTTCCAGCGGGTTCTTTATTTATAAGGCAGATGGTGACAACGAACTCATTTTTGTTAATAGAGGCTTACTTCAGATTTATGCTTGTGAAACCTTAGAAGAATTCAAAATATTAACAGGTTTTACTTTTAAAGGTATTGTTTACAAAGATGATTATAAGCTTGTTCAAGATGAAATACAAAAACAGATAGAAGATTGCACTAACGATAATCAAGACTATGTTGAATATAGAATTGTTCGTAAAGACGGCGAAGTTAGATGGGTTAGCGATTATGGTTCCTTAGTTGAACTTCCTGGCTTTGGTAAAGTTTATTTTGTTTTTATGCTTGACATTACCAAAAGACATAATTTTCAGGCAGAAATTAGACTTCGTGCAGATGCTTTTAAGGGCATGGTAGAACAATTCAATGCTTTGGCTGATAATAGCTTGAGTGTAATACGAATGAATATTACTAAAGGTATTGTCGAAGAAGCCAGAGGTCGTGATTTGTTTGATATAGATGTAGTTGGTACTTCTATAGAAAAGATCAAGTCTATACGTTATAATAATTTCATTACATCTAAAGATAGGCAGTTGTTCATAGATTCATTAAATATAGATAAGCTGCTTTCTAGACATTATAAAGAAGAAGGTCCGGCTTCTTTTATCGGATACTGTCGAAGACACTCAGGTAGAGCTGGTTTTGTAAAGTTTTCAGCTAGTGCACTGATTGAGCCAACAACTCAAGATATCATTTCATTTTTGGTTGAAACAGATTACGATACGGAAAGAGTTATTGAAATTCTTGCTGAAAAGGTTTTATTCAACCAATACGATATGGTTACTTATCTGGTTGGTGACTATTATGGCGTTATTTTTGGCGACGCAAATAGCATTAAAAAAGGCGGAATTTTCCCTAGAGAAAAAGACGGCAGTTATACTAAATATTTAAAGAATCAGGTTTTGCCTGCTACTGCAGAAATTCCACAAAACGTTAAAAATATTGAAGAAGCTCTCTCTTTAACTAGAATTAATAAGGAGTTAAAAGAGAATATTTCTTATTCAGTTGATGTTAACGTTAAAATAAATGAAGAAATTTTTAATAAGCGTTTTACTTTCTATCTTGTAGATGCTGATTCAAAAACCTATATTCTTTTAAAATCTGATATTACTGATGTTTTAAAGGAAGAAAAGAAACGTAATGACTTGCTGTCAGCAGCATTGGAAGAAGCAGAACGTGCTAACCTTGCCAAAACAGCCTTCCTTTCTAATATGAGCCATGAAATACGTACACCAATGAATGCTATTATTGGTTACGATACCATCGCTTTAACCAATGCTGATCTTTCCCCATCAACAAGAAATCATCTTGAAAAAATAGGGCAGAGTGCAAAACATCTTTTAGGCTTGATAAACAACATTCTTGATATGTCTAGAATTGAATCAGGCAGGGTTTCTATTAAAAACGAAGAGTTCTCTTTCAGCAAAATGCTTGAACAGATCAATACTTTAGTTCAAACTCAATGTAATGATAAAGGGCTTATTTTTGAATGTCGCGTAATTGGCAAGATTGATGATTACTATATTGGCGATGATCTGAAACTGAAACAGGTTTTCATCAATATACTAAGTAATTCTATTAAATTCACTCAAAAAGGTAAGATTACATTTGAAATAGAAAAAATCAGCAGTATTGATGATAAGACCAGTATGAAGTTTATTATAAAAGATACTGGTATTGGTATGGAAAAATCATTCATTCCTAGAATTTTCGAGCCATTTTCTCAAGAAAGCTCATCTTCTACAAACAAATTTGGTAGTACAGGCTTAGGAATGGCTATTACCAAAAACATTGTAGAAATGATGAACGGTAATATAGTTGTAGATTCTGAAAAAGGTGTTGGAACAACCTTTACTGTAAATCTGATTTTGAAAAATTCTTCGAGAAAATATGTTCCAAGCGAAACAATTAAGGCTCATGACGCTAAGGTATTAGTAATAGATGATGAAAGCTTGGATTGTCAGCATGCCAAATTGGTTCTTGAAGAAGTTGGAATTCAAGTTGATACCTGCATGAATCCTGACGAAGCTTTTAAGATGATAGAAATACAGAAGGCTAAACAGAATCCTTATAATTTGATTCTTGTAGATTTGCAAATGCCTGAAATGAATGGTCTTGATGTAGCAAGAAAAGCTAGAAAATCCTTGGGTGAAAATGTAATTATTATTATTCTTACTGCATATAACTGGGATGAAATATTAGATGAGGCAATACATTCAGGTGTTGATGGCTTTATTTCCAAACCTTTATTTACTTCTAATGTTTTAGAAGAATTTGAAAGAATTATAAAGAAGAAAGACCTTAATAAAAAACAGGTAGAAGAAAAAAGAGTAGATCTTGAGGGTAGACATATTCTTCTTGCAGAAGATATGGTTATTAATGCAGAAATAATAAAACAGATTCTTAAGATGAGAAATATAGTTGTTGATTATGCAGAAAATGGTCAGGTTGCATTAGATAAGTTCTCTAAAAGCGAAATCAATTATTATGATGCTATTTTGATGGATGTCAGAATGCCAGTTATGGATGGGCTGACGTCATGTTCTGAAATAAGAGAATTAAATAGAGCAGATGCAAAGACCGTTCCTATTATTGCTTTAACTGCAAATGCTTTCGATGATGACGTTAAGAAATCTTTGCAGGCTGGTATGACAGCTCATCTCTCAAAACCTGTCGAAATCGAACAACTCTTTAAGACTCTTGAGAGACTGATTGGAAACAAGGATTGATAACTGTGGTGAGTGGTTGGTGATATGTGGTAAGATTGGCGTAAAAGAAACTAATTTAATTCTATTATAATATTTTGTT
>JAFXRA010000250.1 GCA_017526725.1 Candidatus Rifleibacteriota bacterium | reverse complement strand
TCTGCTCTGTATTTAGGCCAGACTGACGGTATGTCTGTTGACGAAATGAAGGAAATGGCTGACGAACTAGTTGCTAATTCCAAGGTTCCTGCTGTTGTATTGTTGGCTGCTGGCGGTGAAAAAGCAAACTTTGTGCTTAAAGTTGCAGCAGACCTGGTCAAGAAGGGCGTTCATGCTGGCAAACTTATAAAAGAAGTTGCCAAAGTTGCTCAGGGCGGCGGCGGCGGAAGACCGGATATGGCTTCTGCAGGCGGCAAAGACCCGTCTAAGATTGGCGAAGCCTTACAGGTTGGCGAAAAACTAATTAGCGAACAACTGTAATTTAAGAATATAAAAAGGCTCGTAATAACGAGCCTTTTTTAATTTTGGGGGTATTACTAGATCATTCATATGAAAAATCATTATACCAGACAGAATACAGATTTCCCTCTTGTGAATATTATTTCTTTAGTTATTGTTATATTTTTAATATTGTATTTTATAATAGCAAAAACAAATAGAAAAGGGTTAGCAAACAAAAGGAAATATAGTAATAACTTTAATAATCCTAAAGCTGTTTCTGCAATAGCTCAATCTATAGGAGCCAATTATAAAGAAAGCTTTAATCAGGCTATCAAAGATATAGAGAAAATAGATTCTCTTTGCTATTTTTTTGATCCAAAATTTAGAAATGTTCTAGAGATAGAAAATGAAGATGGTTGTAAAATTTATATAGGAGACTTGGAATGGTCTATTAGACATGGTAAAAAAGCTGTTGATGGATTTTATTCGGATTATAATTCATTATATGGAAATAATGACTCAGAAAACAAATATAAACAATTCACAACCCTTTGCGTTTGTTACAATAATAGTTTTAATCTACCGCATTTTAATTTAACAAAAGAAACATTAGAAAAAAGAGCATCCGAATTATTAAAAATAGAAGAAACCGAAGATATTGATTTTGTTGAAGATAAGGAATTTTCTGATGCCTGGTGGTTAGCAAGTAATGAAAATGTTTTAGTAAGAGATCTCTTTGATAAAAAGGTCAGAAAAACTTTTATGAGCTTTGTTGACAGAGACTACATAATTTGTGGTCACCAAAACTGTATTATTATTCTAGCTGGTAAAATACTAAATCCGAATACTTATAAATACGTAATTTCCGAAATGAATAAAATACAAAAGGCTTTCATGGAAAACGGCAAATTTTACAAAGAAAGCTAATAAATGATTTCTAGGTAAAGTAGTTTATTATAATTAAAAAGAGAGATAAAATGAAAATACTTGCATTAGATGTTGGTCAGAAACGTATTGGCGTAGCTACTTGTGATAGATTGGAAATAGCTGCAACTCCTCATTCTGTTGTCAAAGCTGGCAGAACAGCAGTTGACGAAGTCGTTAAGATTATTAATAACGAAGAAGTTGAAGCTGTTGTAATTGGTCTGCCAGTTTCATTCGATGGCAAAGAGCGAGAATCCTGCGAAAGAGCCAGATTCTTCAAAAATGAGCTTGAAAAGAAAATCAGTCTTCCAATCGAGTTTGTTGATGAAAAGTTTACTTCTAAGATTGCTGAAACTTCTCTTATAGAAGCTGGTATGCGCAGAGAAAACCGCAAAAACGTAATAGATGCGGTTGCTGCTTCTATTATACTTAGAGGCTACCTCGACCAGAGAAGAATACAGAGAGAACTGAGCCAAGCTTAGCTTGGCGAGGGTGTAGGGTATAGGGTATAGGGGAATGAGAATTGAGAGATTAGAGCAACAGAGCAACAGAGCGGACAGTAGACGCGAAACCTTAATTTAGAGATAAGAGATTAGGGAAGTCTACACATTTGTCATAAAAAGTATAGCGTATGGGCTTTAGCCCTGAAAGCTATACGTTTATGACAATGGGTAGACTACAAAAGAGTGTATTGATTGCCACGCCGACAAGTCGACTCGCAATGACGTATAACTTGTGGTTCCGCGGAGGAGAATAAGGTTGAGCAAGCAACTGTCCGCTTTTCTGTTCCAACACCACTTCCGACTCTTCCAACCCTTCCAACTCTTATAACTCTTCTCTAAAAACTATAGAATTAATCTCTAAAATCTGATATATATATTTAACTAGTTAATTTTATAATTTGATTTTATGGATTGCCACGCCTCTTACAGAGGCTCGCAATGACGAGGTATTAAATAAATGTCAGTAAATTATAAATGTGTTCTTTTTTGTGAAGACATACGTCAGGAAGTTGGCGGCCGCGTAAGTTTGATGGGTATTCTTGGAACTAAATTGTTGGTTCAGGATTTTCCGTTGGTTTTCCCGAAACTATGCTTGTTCATTGAATGGGGCGAAGTTAAGGAAAACATCAACGTTACTTTAAATATAATTCCACCTGACGGCGTAAAAATGAATTCTGTTCACCCAACAGCTAATATTGCTGCTCAGCAGGGTGTTGTTTCCCGTTCTATGATAGTGCTGACTAACTTTGCTTTCCCAAAAGCCGGTCAGTATGTTTTTGAATTTGTAGTAAATAATGAAGTAATCAGCAGAGAAATTTTTGCAGTAGAAAAATACGAACCCAGTTCTATTCCAACTTCAAAATTAAATTAATATGTCAGAAAATTTCCCTTTAATTCTTGAAACTGCTTTAACTAAACCAGATTCATTTATTCAGGAAATCTTGCCTGAACTTGAACCTTTAACAGAAGATAAGCTTAAGGCGTTAACTTCTGTATTAGAGTCTGGCACTGTAATAGATAAACAGAATGTTACAAAGCTGTTTGTTGAGAATTTAAAGGAGAACGGGGCTGCATATCTAACTAACGCTCTTGATGTTAAAAGACCGAAGTTGTTTATTCCAATAGCGAATATTATTGGGGAACTGCGTTACAGCAAGGCATTAGATGCTTTAAAAGCGGCTTTAAAGAAAGAGTATTCAGAATTAGTTCTGGCGGCTATAAAAGCTATTTCTTTGATGCCGTCTTCTAAGCCTGTTGTTGATACCTTGGCAACTTTCTATCTTACTTTTGAAGATGAAGTTCTTCTGTCGAAAAGCATTAAATATCTGGCGGCATATTCTAAGGAACTTGTTCCTATTTTTTTGGAAAAGTATGCCAAATTAAAGTCTGAAAGACAGATGTGGCTTTTAGATTATTTTTCTTTTGTAGCTGATGAACGTTCTGAAAAGCTATTAATAGAAGAATACACAAAGTATCCAGATGAAAAGGGAGTCTACTGTATCGACGGTCTAGGCAGAATTGGAACTGACGAAGCTGTTGCTGCTTTATCCAAGGCTCTTGAAACTCCTGAATGGTTCTTGAGAAAGCATATAGTTACAGCCCTTGGAGTTTCTAATAATGTAAATGCTATTCCTCCTTTATTAAAAGCTCTTGACGATAGTCATGTTCTTGTTAGAGGGGCAGCAGTAAAGAGTCTTTCACAAGTTGGAAATAAGAACCCTGATTTGCTTATTAATGCTTTAAAAACAGCCCAAAAACAGATGAAAAGTAATCTTGTCAGGGCAATGGGGCTGCTTAAAAACGAAAAATTTGTTGAACCTCTGACCGAAGTTTTAAAAGATAGAAACAGTCTGTTTTATGCTATAGATGCAGTAGGTGATTTGGGCTTCCCGCAGGCTGAATTTGCTCTTAGACGTTTATTAAAAGATGATGTCTGGTTTAACAGATTAAATGCTCTTGAGGCTCTTGCTAAGCTAAATAGCAGAGAATTGAAAACTTTTGCTCAAGAGGCAGCAGAAGATGAAAACGATATGGTCAGGAATTCTGCTGCACGTATATTAGTAGCTCTGAAAACAAAGCAACTTCAATAATTATTCTTCTTTTGGATTATCAAAAACTATTCTGTGTGCATTAAGAAGAATAATAATATTGTTGTCTATTTTACCCACACCACGTAAATATTCTATATCAACACTTTCGCTTACTCTTGTAGGCGGTTCTATAGAGGTTTCTGGCAAACGTATAACTTCTTTTACACTGTCAACCAAAAAGCCTGCTTTAACTTTTTCTTCGTCAAAAGATAGAATAATAATCTGATTTAAAGGAGATCTTTCTCCCTCAGACAATTTAAGTCTTCTTCTAGTGTTGATAACAGGAATGATTTCACCGCGGAGATTGATAACACCGTCTATGTGAGATGGTGCCTTAGGAACTCTTGTAATATTTGTTAAATTGATAATAGTTTCAACCTGCTGTATTTCTAAAGCGTAGGTTTCTCCAGCAAGCATAAAGGTAATAAGTTGTGTAATACCTATTACTTCTTTTTCTTCTTTTTCTTCAGATTCTTCAGCAGCTTGTTGCTGAACAGCTTGAGGCGGCGGTGGGGTCGGCTGAGCTATAGCTGGCTGTGCCGGAGCTGTAGGAACTGAAACAGGAGTCGCCGCTGCCGGAGCATAAGCAGGTTGTGGAGGAGCCGCATGGGCTACTGCTACTGGTTGTGGCGGCGGAGCTGCTGCCACCGGAGGAGCAGATGGAGCCGGAGGTGTATAGACTGGCTGAGGTGTTGAAATAGGTGCAGGAGCTGGTCCTTCATTAAAATCATTGGAACTTAGTTCTATAGTTTCTACTGATTCTATTTCGGATATGCCTTCAATAGCGCCTTTAACATCCTGGCTGCTTTGAGCAGAAACCAGAATCATCTTAAAAGATCTGTCAAATTTTTCGTTTTCTAGGTCTTTAACATCTGGAAGAGATTTTGTTATTTCTGCCTGACATTCTTCTATGGCACGCATTACCATAAATACGCGAGGGCCTTTTAATAGACAGTCTGCTACTAAAGAAACCTTAAGAAGAATTACGTGTTTCCCACTGTCTTTGGCTTCATGTAAACCAGATAATTCTAATTCTGAAAGACCAAATTCAGAGATATTGGCATTACTAGCTGATGCTGCCGCAGCAGGGTTTCTTGCTGGGGTAGCTACTGGAGGAGGAGCTTGGACTGCTGGTGCAGCTGGTGCTGCTGCTGCCGGAACTTGCCCATTTGCCATCGCTGAAAGCTTGCCGGATATTTCAGAGAGGTCAACAGTTGATTCTGTTTGATTGATACTATCTTCAACTAGAGTTCTTAAAATATCAAATGTTTCAAAAATTAAATCAATAACAGGTGGTGTGACAGCTAACTGATTATTTCTGAGTTTATCAAGAAGATTTTCCATTTCATGGGTAAGGTGAGCTATCTTTTCAAAACCCATGGTGGCCGACATGCCTT
>JAFXRA010000021.1 GCA_017526725.1 Candidatus Rifleibacteriota bacterium | reverse complement strand
CCAGCAGCAAAGTTAAAACCTTCACGCTGGTTATAGAAGAACTTGCTGAATATTTCCAGCTCTGTATTTTCATCTTCTTTATATTTTTTACCAAAACCGAAATGAACACCTTTATATTTGGTTTTCTTATCATAACCGTAGGCATTGTCAGCACCGTCATGCAGAATATTAGAAGTATTGTCTTCCATTCTGCCTAAGCGGAAACTAGCTTCGGTGTAGATGCCATGCTTGTTGGTAAACTTTGTCATGATACCTCCGCCAGAATATTTGGTATTCCCGCTGCCAGCATCTTCAACACCGCTCATGTGAAGAGTATAATTGCCTCTGCCGTATTCTCCGAAAAGACCGTATTCCAATTTGCCGTCTTTCTTTTCAGAGTTCTTCCCAACCGCAACAACAATATTCCAGTTGCTGGTATCTACATGGCTACCGGTTTTGTAGCGTGAAGAACCGCCACCTACCGAAGCAGAAGTTGACACCCAGTCAGAACCTCTGTTAGCGGCCATTCCTAAACCTTCAATAGCTTTTCCTATATCCTCATTACCAGCTGCAAGCATTGCAACGCCTGCTTCCATAGCCATAACAGTATTATGTGTTTCATCAGAAAGACCAGCACTGGTCTTTGTCTTGAACACAAGGTCATTGCCGTCAAGATAGGCAGAGCCTTCGCCTTCATATGCTGTGCCAACTTTGTATTTAGTGCCTGTAATGGTTCCGACGCTGTCACCGAAATCAGAAACAAGAGTCATCTTCATATCTGCATAAAGCTTTTCTTTATTAGTAAAAGCAATTTTAGTCGTGTCTATATCTGCACCATCAAAAGAAATATCTTTCAGCATTGTTTTGTGGTCAATCAGAGAGCCTTGGTCTTTCCATGGTTTGCTCATCGCCTGTTCCGTTTAGTTTGTATTTTAGATTTATTAAAGCTTCTTTTTCATTTTCCCATGTAAGAAGATTCATTTTGTCGCCTAGATTAAAGGTTGTTTTTTCGCTGCCATTTTCATAAAACTTCAAATCTGTAATATCCACTGTGCCGATGTTTTCAAGAGCAGAAGCCTTAATAGCAGGTAAATCATTATTCCAGGCTACAGAGTGAAGTGAGATAGTATCGAAGTTAGCTATTTTATTTATACTGTTATTAACTGTGCCATCACTGCTTTTTCCATGCCATATAGTTGAAGAATCACTTTTATATTTCCTTCAGAATCTCGTTGAATGTTGCCTTCACCGTCATAGTCTACGGCTCTGCCGATATGCAGTTCGTTGCCTGAGTGGGTTCCAGAACCTTCTTCGAAATAATACCCATATATGTCAACGCGATCTAACCCTATTACATTACCAGTCAGATTAACTAAATTATTTGAAATAGTTGAATTTGAAGGAGTTAAAATATCACCAGCATAAAATTTACTTTCAGAGGTAAAGGTTCCTCCACTGATGTTGACAGAATTATTGGTGGCATTGCCTTCATAAGCAAACCCGCCATAAACTTCTCCATTTAGGGTTCCGCCACTGATGGTAACAGTGTTGCTGACAGAATTACCTGAATCACAACGCCCTCCAAAAATTGAACCATTTATCGTTCCGCCGCTAATGGTGACAGAGTTGCTGGAAGTTTCACCATAGGCTGTTTTCATATACCCGCCAAAAACAGAACCATCTATTGTTCCACCTTTTATGGTAACAGAGTTGCTAGATACATCAGCATCTTCTAATTCAACATAACCGCCGTAAACATTTTTACTAACAATTCCGTTAGTTATTGTGACACTAGCTTTTTCTGCATCTTTTCCAGAAACACTTCTACGACCTAAACATTGCCTGTTACATCTGAATCAATAGTTACAGTAAAATTAGGAAGACCTATGTAATCACCTGTATTTTGATCTAAAGATCCTCCGTCGTTTGCTGCTATGGCACTGCCAGCAGCAATATAAAATGCTACAGCTATGCCTAGTGCGGCTATAGACTTACGAATTGTTCTACTGCTTTTACTTTTGCTGTGACTTTTTGCCAGTTCGCTGGCAACTACGTAACAACGCTTTGCGTTATTCCATATTACTTTGAATATTTTGTTCATGGTTGGTTGATGCTCCTAAGAAGCCTTCGTAATTATTCGGGGGTATTGTAGCACAGCGAGAGTTTGGAGGCAATTTTTTAGAGAGATAAGAGATGAGAGAAGAGAGATGAGGGGATTTGTCCTTGGCTGGAGATTTTTGTTAAATTTAACCAGCTTTTGTGAGCTAATTGTGTTTTTAAGACTAACCTTTTTTAGAGAGGTAAGAGATAAGAGGCAAGAGTTTAGAGCGACAGAGCAAAAGAGCTGAGAGATGAAGAGGAACTGAGAACTGAGAACGGAGAACTGAGAACGGAAAACGGAAAAGTCTGCACATTTGTCATAATTTCTATTGCGCGCTTTGTTAGGTTCTTGTAATAAATAGATTTTTCAATTATTATTTTATAAATAAATATGAAAGCGAGCAAAAGAAATGCCTTTATTTATAATAAATGATGATATTACCAAGCTGAAAGTTGATGCTATTGTAAATGCAGCTAACGAAAGTCTTCTCGGCGGTGGTGGAGTAGATGGCTGTATTCATCGTGCGGCAGGTCCAGAATTATTGAAAGAATGCAGAACTCTCAACGGTTGTCCAACAGGCAAAGCAAAAATAACTAAAGGCTATAAACTTCCCGCAAAATATGTAATTCATACTGTAGGCCCTATATGGCATGGTGGAAACTATGGTGAAGAAGATTTATTAAAATCCTGTTACAACGAATCTCTAAAACTCGCTGTGGAAAACAAATGTCAAAGCATTGCTTTCCCGATGATTTCAGCAGGAGTATTTGGTTATCCAAAGTATTTGGCAATGAAAGTTGCTCAAAGCACTATTAATAGTTTTCTTTGTAAGTTAGAAGATGATATAGATGTTTATATTGTTCTTTTTGGAAAAGATACGTCCGACTTTTTTGATATAGAGAAAGGTATAAAAAGCTATCTAGATAAAAATCTAATAACCGATAAAACAAACATTTTTGATTGGGCTATAAACGCTTGTACTCTTGGCGCCGCAAGTGTCGGTGCTCCTACCGCTTTATTAAAGTCAGCTTTAAAAAAAGAAAAAGTATTTGAGTCCTGTGAATCTTGTTGTGAAAAATCTAGTCTAGATGATGCTCTAAATAATTCAGAAGAAAGCTTTTCTTCTATGATAATGCGAAAAATAAAAGAGTCTGGGTTAGATGAAGTCGCCTGCTATAAAGCAGCTAACTTAAACAAGCAGATTTTTTCAAAAATACGCAGTAGTGCTGGGGAAATTGATAACGATATTTATCAGCCAACCAAATCTACAGCACTGTCTTTTGCCATAGCTTTAAAGCTTGACTTAGAAGAATCAAAAGATTTGCTAGAGAAGGCTGGTTTTGCTTTTTCCAAAAATAATAAAACAGATATTATTGTTGAATACTGTATTTCAAATCATATAAACGATATTTTCAGAGTAAATGAAATCCTTTTTTCATATGGTCAGCCAGTTCTCGGTTCAAAGTGTTATTGAGTTAAGTAATTGAGAGAGAATGGAAGAAAATCAGGAGTTATGGAAATACTAAAAGGTAATTTCTGAAATGACCTTTAGTAAAAAATAATCATTAGAATTGTATTTGTAGTAAACAAAATATTTTCAAAGGAGCTTTAAGTTTATGGCAAATACAACAGAAATGGTTTTCATTATCGACAAAAGCGGTTCTATGTCTGGTTTAGAAAGTGATACTATAGGTGGTTTCAATTCTAATATTTCTAAACAGCGTGAAACTGGTGAAAATGTTCTTGTTACAACTGTTTTATTTGATACAACTTTTGAAACTTTATATGACAGAGTAAATATTTCTGAAGTAGAAAAAATGACTACTAAAGATTACTGCCCAGGCGGTTGCACCGCTCTTTGCGATGCTGTAGGCAATACAATCAACAGAATTAAATATGCACAACAATATCTAAAGAAAGAAGAAAGACCTGATAAAACCCTTTTCGTAATTATTACTGATGGATTTGAAAATTCAAGCAGAGAATTCAGTTCCTCTCAAATTAAAAAATTAATTACTACTCAAAAAAAAGAAAATGATTGGGAATTCCTTTTCTTAGGTGCAAATATGGATGCTGTTGAAACAGCTAATAATTATGGAATAGATGCAGATAAAGCAGTAACATATATGGCTGATGCCATAGGAACTTCTAATGCATGGAATACCTTGGGGGCTGCAACAGCTTGTTTCTTAAAAGAAGGTTGCAAAGCTTTTTCAAATGGTTCGTGGTCTAAAAAAATAAAAGAAGATACAAAATCTAGAAAAGCATAAAAGTTATGGGTAGCAATTCAAAAGCAACAATAACCTGAAGTCTAATAACTTCTTGCTTTTTTGAGAAAATACTGTTTAAATAAAGCCCATAAAGAAATAATAAAACTTGGAGTCCTCTAAGAATGAAAGCTGCTGTTCAAAACGGAATTTGTCAAATCAAGTTAATAGTTAAGATTAAAGGCGAAATGCCGAAAAGCGATTGCCTTTATGTTTCAGGTAATTTATTGGAACTAGGCGATTGGAACCCTGCTGGCAAAAAAATGCAGCAATCGGTTGACGGCAGCTATTACATTGAATTTAACGCCCGCTTGAACAGCATTATTCAATGCAAATTCACACGCGGAACCTGGAAAACTCAAGCCATTATTGATAAAGATGATGTTCCGCCTAACAATCTTGTAATCAAGGCGAACAAAAGCAAAGAAGTTAAAGTTGAAATACTCGAATTTCTAGACCAAAGACCAATTATTTCTGACCCAGTTCAAGGTAAGCTTATTTCCTTTGACAACTTTGAATGTAAAGACCTTGATTACAAGCGTCCTATAACAGTATGGCTGCCAGATACTTATTCTGAAAAATCAGAACCCAACGCAGTTATATACATGCATGACGGGCAGAACCTTTTTGAGCCTTCTGCCTCTTTTGCCGGCAATGATTGGAAAGTTGACGAAACTTTGACAAAAATGATTAAGGCGAAAGAAATAAAAGATTGCATAGTGGTTGCTATTCCAAATTCTCCCGACAGAATGAAAGAACTCAACCTTGAAAGCAAGCTAGGTAAAGCCTATGCTGACTTTGTAATCAACGAAGTAATGCCATTTGTTAACGGTAAATTCAATACAAGCAAAAAGCCCGAAGATAATATTGTCGCAGGTTCATCAATGGGCGGCTTAATGTCTTTCCAGATGGCAATAGAATATCCTGATATTTTCGGAAAAGCAGCCTGTTTTTCCCCCGCTTTTCATCTGACATTCAGTCAGACTATGGGTAAAGTTTCAAAAAGCAAGAGTTTACCGCTTCAATCAATGATTTACCTTGATACTGGCGAATACGAAGACATGATAACCAAAAGTTATTATGAAATGATGGATTTATTGAAAGGAAAAGGCTATGTGGTCGGTAAAAACCTTTTCGGCTATTTCGATAAAAAAGCCACACACACAGAAAGCGCCTGGGCAAACCGTTTTCATATTCCAATGAAGTATTTTCTCGGAATTAAGAATTAAGATATAAGACCAAAAATGGAGACGTTAGATTAACTAATCTCTTAAATCTTCTAGGCTAAAATTATTTTTTACAAATTAATTGTTTTATTTTAATGCAAATATCTGGTAGCCAAAAGAAAAATACTACTAGAGGCAAGAATAAAAATAAAAATGTTGTGTTTGAAAATACCATTATCTCTCCAATTTTATTAAAACATTATGAATTATTTAAATATGAACATGTTTTCCATGTGCTTAGGATCTCTGTCCCAATTAAAACGGTCTGTT
>JAFXRA010000249.1 GCA_017526725.1 Candidatus Rifleibacteriota bacterium | reverse complement strand
GTAGGCCAAGTGCTAATATCTCATTACTACTGAATTATAAAGAAACTTATAGTTAGTCGTAAAATAATAATTTTCACGAAAACTAATAATAGCAGTAATAACATTTAGCTAAAACACTTCTCTAACCTCTATTCTCTAATCTCTTTTAAAATAGAAAGCCCATATGCTATACTTTTTATGACAAATGTGTAGACTTATAGAACTATTCGAACTATTATACTCAACTACCATTTAATCTTTTTAAGTGAAATATGATAAACTAATTGCTAGTTGTTTCGGTATTTATTATTGAGAAATACTATAGCTATATTAATCTTTGTTTTTAACAGGTTTCATTTCTTTTAAGAAATGTAAAGAATTTTTTAAAGATAAAGATTACTTGCGGTTTTCTCTGTTTTTCATTAAAATTGTACAGATGTATCTTTAATTGGGAGTTAATTATGAAAAGAAAGCTATTTAGGCGAATAGTTTCAGTTGTTCTTGCTTTTCTTATATTATTTGAGCCTTTCGCTGTTGAAGTGGTAAGGGCACAATCAATGCCGGAACCTACTGTTATAAATGAAGAAGTAGGCCTTATGGATCCTGCAGACATTCTTGCTCCGCATGATTACCTGGATGCAATGCTTGATCTTAGAGGAAGAAACCGTGATCAGGTTGAATTAAGAGCTTGGGGTGAATGGCAGGCTCTTATAAATTCATCTTATTTAGTTATTGACGAAGGCGCTACAGATGTTTTCGGGCTTTATGATGCTCTGAAAATAGCTAAGGATGTTAAATCTACTACTTGTAGCGTTGGGGATATCATTGGTAAAGTTTGGAAATATGCTCATATGACTACTGCATTTTTCGACAAACTCAACAAAACCAATAGAGCTCATACTGCTCTTAGCTGTTGGTCACGTTTGAATAAATGGACAGAAAAGGGAGTTGAACTTTGTAAGAATAGTAAAACTCTGAATTTCCTTTCTTTTTGTTGTCCTCCAAGCTGTTGGCATAACCAGAAGAATGTATCCAAAGGTATGGATCAATACTGGCATTGGCTGCAGAAAAAAGGCGGTAAAGATGTTTCTACAGAACTTAACAATGCTCAGGGTGTAGCTAGAACTATAGGTATAGGATTCGCTATTATTGGAGCTGCTCTTTCAATTTGGAATTATGCTAAAAATGAAGATAGACAGGTAGACAGATGGTCTTATAACAGAGTTAAAGACTTGGTTGCCATTGGCTTCGCTCTTGCTGGCATTGTAGCAATGTTTTGTATTCCGATTGTTGGACAGGTTTTAGCCATTGTTACTGCTATTTGGGGCGTTCTGACAATGATTGGTGATATGATAGGTGAATTCAACAAACAATGGAAAAATGCCTACAAAGGTTCTTATTGGTATCTTTACGAAAATGATCCAGAATTTAAGAGTTATTACGACAATCGCGAATTATTAAATAAAGACGAAAAATCTGCTAGTTTGATTCAGGTTGAAACCAATTATGCAGATTTTAAAGTTAAAGAAGCAAAAGATGACGACAGCGTTGAAGCTAGAAATGGCAGAGTTTATCTTGCATTAGAAAAACAGGGTGTACTTACCAGTTATTACAATAGAAAAGATTTTTCTTTTGCTGACTATACCTTAGACGACCTGATGGATTTATGGGAAATGAAAGCCAGTTATATGGCTTGGAAGCCTACTGAAGCTGAATCAAAAAAGAAGAAAAGCTTTTGGGAAAAAGTTGGAGCTGTCTTTAATCCTAAAACTCATGTAAGTTGGGTAGCAGATAAGATTGGTTCTATAAAATACAACAGATATGTTAAAAACAATGAAATTGAACGTGTTGTTTTTAATCCTGATTTTGTTTTGAATAAGAAGTATTTGTTTTATGTTACTTCAAATAGATTGACAGATGGTTTTTATACCATGATGAAATTAAGAATAGAACAGTCTCCCTTCAACTATATTCCTTTGCTTGGAATAGATGCAAAAGACTGGAATCAAGAACTTTTTGAAGAAGCTTTGAAAGCAGATGCTTTTATCGTTGGTCAGAAAGAAATGGCTGCTATTCATAATCAAATAGAATTAACCGTTCAATCTCTTGATAAATCTCTTGACGAAGCAGATGATCTGGTAAAGAGTATCGACAAAGACCAGCTTCCTCACTGCAAAAAGGTTAGAGAATTCCTTGATGAATTTGCAGAAGCTTATGCAAAGAAACCAAATGAAGAAAACAAGAGTCTTTTCAAAAAAGCCAATAAGCTGCTGGATTTCGAATGGGATGATTCCAAAAAGAAGACTCCAGCTAATATTCTTGATGTTTGCCGCGACGATATTGAAAAGGCTTTGTTTTATGATCCATTGGCTTTAAGCCAGAAGGCTGCTGAAATGGTTCTTTTGACTATTACTGTAAAACAGCAGTTAGATATGGGAGCCATAATGAATAGTTATGTTGAAGATAAATGGGAAACTTTAAAATCTTTCGATAAAGATTTTAAGAACAAAGATATAATTAAGTATCTAAAAGATGGCACATTCCTATCTGTTAAAGGCGGCGGTTTCCTCGATTGGCTTGCTGAACTTTACTCCACTTATGATGAATCAGAAAAAACACTTAAGCAAATTCAGAAAGATGTTGATAAATATAATAAGCTCGCTGGTGTAAGCGCTTCTGATAAGAGAAATGCTTTCTTATTCTTTAAAAAGTCAGTAACTACACCACCTGAACTTGTTAACAAGATCAATTTGGAATTGTATTCTTGGCGTTCTACTATTAAGGCTTGGAATGAAATTTCTGACACTGCAAATGTAAAGGTTGTTCTTGCTGATAATACTGAATTTGCAGAAAAAGTTCTTTCAAGCTATGATGTTACCCCATTTACATTGACTCCTCTTGATCCTGACAATGCTGCTGTAGTTGATATAGAACTTCCATATGAAGTTTCTGATAGTACAAAGGTTGAAGGTGCTTCTTCTGCTTTATTAGAAGATTGATACCTAATATCTGAATTAAAAAGCCTCTTAGCAATTGATTTGTTAAGAGGCTTTTTATTCTTCTTCATTTTCTTTGGCTAACTGAATTAGAGCTTCTTCTATTCTTCCTCTATATTCTGGAACTTCTGTCGAGGGAAGCTGCAGGAAGGATTCCGGAGCATTTCTTCTGATTTCCAGTATTATTCGCATTAAGGTTTCTATTTCTAGCTCGCCCCAGAGTTTTCCGCGCTGAAAATCAATAGCTATAGCATTATCTAATATAAAAAACCCCAAATCATAGAGAATTCCACGGTCTAATCTTAATGTTGCAGAAACGAAATGAAAAGGTTTGGCTTTGCGTCTGCAAACATATTCTGCTGCATTGCCTATTTCATCAAGACCCATTTCTTCTTGAGTTTCAAAACTATAAAAAGTCGGAGTTCCTCTCAACCGCCTGCATTTAGAACGTATAAAATTGTATCCAGCAACAACTTGTTCTGGAGTTAGGCTGCAAATACAGATTTCAGAATAGTTTTCATCTGTATCAAATATGTCGTGAGTTGTGTTCCATAGCCATCCCATATACTTATTTATCGGCATAAAAGATTTCGGCTTGACAGATTTTTTTCACCTTGATATTTCTTAATAATATAGATGATACTTCTGCAAAAACTAAACTGAAGAAGGACTTAGATGTCTTTAAAACAGAAATATAAAGGACTCGTTTTAACCGACTTGGACGGTACCTTTTTGAACCCGACCGGCGGAATAAATGACGCTAATCTTCAAGCTTTAAATAAACTCCATGATTATGGAATTGCTAGAGCAGTATGTACCGGCCGAACTCTTAATTCTGCTAGAGAAGTTGTTCCTTGCAGTTTACCCTTTGATTTTCTTGTGTTCTCTTCTGGT
>JAFXRA010000248.1 GCA_017526725.1 Candidatus Rifleibacteriota bacterium | reverse complement strand
CTCTTATCTCTGCTCTCTAAATTGAGAGGTCTCGCGTCTGCTGTCCGCTCTCTGTTCTGTAGCTTTCAGCTCTCAATTTTCACTTTTCAGTTTCGGCAACACTTTTAACCCTTCCAACTCTTCTCACCATTCTAACAATAACCATAGGCTCTGCTGCTCTATCGCTCTGTTGCTCTATCGCTCTTCAATCTTCAATCTTCTATCTTATATCTTATATCTCAATTCTAAAATGTCCTCTTGCATTAGATAATATTGAGGTGATATTGTGAAACAAAGGGGAAATATATGGCAACAGAAAAGATAAAAATTCTAGACGGTGAAGTAATCAATCGTATTGCTGCTGGTGAAGTTGTAGAACGACCTGCTTCGGTCGTAAAAGAACTTATAGAAAACGCAATAGATGCTGGCGCAACTAAAATCGAGGTTGAAATAAAAGAAGGCGGTCAGAAGTCTATTGAAATCACCGATAACGGCGAAGGAATGAGTCCTAATGACGCATTGTTAGCTTTCATGCCTCACGCTACCAGTAAAATATCTACTGATGAAGACTTAGAAAATATTGCCACTCTAGGTTTCAGAGGCGAAGCTCTGCCAACTATTTCTGCTGTTTCCCACATTACCCTTTCAACGCATTGCGATGGCGAACCTACTGGCTGCCGAATAACTCTAGACGGTGGTAAAATCCGAGGTCCGGAACCGGACGCCTTTCCAAGAGGCACAAGAATAATAGTCAAGAATCTATTTTACAACACACCTGCCAGAAGAAAGTTCTTAAAGAGTCAAGCAGTAGAAATGGCTCAAATATCAGATATAGTCTGTCATTACATAATGGGCTACCCTGAAATAGCCTTTAAATTCACAAAAAGCAACGTAAAAATCACTTCATCAAATGGTTCAGGCAATCTTCAAGATGCTATTCTTGCCGTTTACGGACCAGAAGTCACTAAAAACCTCATTCCTTTAAAAGAACCGCCTTCGCTCGCTAATAGCGGAATGTCGCTAAGAGGTTACATTTCTCCGCCCAATCAGGCCAGACCTTCTTCCCGTTACACAACTACTCTGGTAAACAGACGTGTTGTAAAAACAAAACTTTTGAATCAGGCTATAGTAAGAGCCTGTTCTGCCTTCTTCCCAAAAGGCAAATATCCCGTATTAATACTGGATTTGAGAGTTCCGCCTGAATTGATTGACGTAAACGTTCATCCTCAAAAGACTGAAATACGATTCAAAGACGAACGATGGGTCTTTGCCATTATCTGGGAAGCAATACAAATGAGCCTTTCCGGCTTGAAAATGGTCTCTGCTCCTGCTTCTCAATCAGATTCACAGGAACCGACAGAGTTTCAACCCGAATTAGACACAAGCATAGAAACCAAGACAATTGAACTTCCAGACGATGCTAACGCTTCAATGTTCACACCACCACCTAGTTTTAAACTGCCAGATTCATACAAAGCGGCCCCAACATCAATTAATCCAGCTTCTAATCAATCTCCTAACAGCAGTTCGAACTACGAAAACCGCGTTTTTGATCTTAACGAAACCAGTCAGGAAATATTCAGCACTACAAGACCAATGCAACAGTCTCAGGGCGGCAATGCCTTCACTCCTGTAGTAAAGCTTTCTAATCCCAAAATTCTAGCTCAACTTAAAAACACTTATCTCTTAGGGGAAGATGATGAAGGGTTATTCATTGTCGACCAGCATGTTGCCCACGAAAGAGTTCTCTTCGACCAATTTGTAAAGACTTATAGAGATAAACCGCTAACTGCCCAACCGCTTCTTTTCCCTGTTCCGCTAAAGCTTTTACCTTCTGAACGCATGATTATCAAAGAGCAAATGAGTGAAATCAAAGCACTGGGTTTCTCTGTTCAACAGGAGGAAGACGGTCTTTTCTATGTTACGACAATTCCTGTTTCTGACAAAAAGACCAACGACACCCAAAGTATTCAGAATCTGCTTTCTGAAGTATTAAATGGTTGGGAAGGCCGTTCTATCGCAGAAATAAAAACCGACCTTCTAAAAACAATGGCATGTAAAGCTGCAGTTAAAGCAGGTGACCCTCTAACCCCATCAGAATGGACTTCTCTGCTTAATCAGCTTCTTAAAACAGACAACCCATTTACTTGCCCACACGGACGTCCTATTGTTCTTCGGTTAACAACACGTCAGATTGAAGTAGGCTTCCTAAGAGCATAACAATGTCATCAAATCTTTCTTCCCACCCTGTTTTGGGTGTTTTAGGCCCAACTGCATCAGGCAAAACTTCTATTGCTTTAAAAATAGCCCAAAAATTTAACGGCATAATCATAAACTGTGATTCTCGACAGATTTATGAAGAAATGTTTATTGGAACCGCCTCTCCCACAAAGGAAGAAAAAAAGCTGGCCGAACACAAACTTTTTAATTTTATTTCTCCAAAGCTTCAGTTTAATGCTTCTGATTACGCAAACTTAGCCTCACAGACAATAAAAGAAGTCTGGCAAAAGAATAAGCTTCCTATTTTAGTTGGTGGAACAGGCTTTTATTATTCTGCTGTTTCAGAAGGTCTTGGTGAAGCCGGCAGCGATTCTGCTCTTTCAAATCAACTTCAAAAAGAATTAGAAGAAAACGGATTGTCCTATATGGTTTCAAAGCTACAAAAGATAGACCCTGAAGCGGCAGAAACAATAGATATCAATAACTCAAGAAGGGTTCTAAGAGCCATAGAAGTTGTAACAAGCACCGGTAGACCATTTTCCCAAAATAAACCCAAACAGCTTTTGCCAGAAGCAGAGTTTTGCCCTATAGTTGTAACTCAGCCAAGAGAAGAACTTCACAGAAGAATAGAACTCAGAATAAAACAAATGTTTGATGAGGGGTTAGAAAATGAAGTTTTGCACATAATAGACAGCTACGGCAAGGATGCCGCTGCATTAAGCTCTATAGGCTACCGAGAATGGCTTGATTATTTTGATAAAAAAATAGACTTAGATGAATTAAAGAATTTAATACTTGTTCACACAAGGCAATATGCCAAACGTCAGGAAACCTGGTTCAGAAAGAAACCCGGAATACCATTTATTGATTTAAGCAGAAAAGAATCTACTGAAAACATATTAGAAAAAATCGCATTATTTTTAAAAAACTAGTTTATAATAATTAATGAAATTAAAAATATTTTAAATAAAATTAATTTTGATGATAAAGAATCTTGTAGAAGTTGCCGATTGTATTGACGAATTGTAATTTCTTTACTGAATTGGAGGCCCAAATTGAGGGAAGCAAATGACCTGAAAATCAGCTCGGCCATTAGACGAGAGCTTTCAAGCCGCCGTGTTGATTTGTCAAAACTTAAGTTTCCTGTCAAAGCTGGCGAAGTTTCTCTACAGGGTGAATTATCATTTGTAGGCTTAGAAAAAACAAATGATGAAATAGCAATTGAACTGAAATTCATTGAATCCAGTATTAAGAATATTGAAGGAGTTTCAAACATAGTTTTTGAACTCACAAACTGGAGAAAGAATGATTCAGGAATATGGGAATCCTCGACCAGTTCATCTAATTTCTCGTCAAAATTTATTGACGGCGAAGGATTAGTATGTCCGGAATGTGATTTTGTAATCAGATTCTGTCCATGCTGCGGCAAACCGCTTGTTCCTGGAGCAAAACCAGGCATGCACAAAGCTGGTGCGGCAAAACCGATAAGCAGAAAACCAAACCTTCCTCCAATCAAGCCTGTTATTAGAAAACCACGCCCAATTGGTGCACCTTTAGGTTCTTCTATTTCCACTCCTTCAATAAAGAGCAATTCACCCGCTGTTCCACCTATCAATAAACCAGTTGTTCCTCCAAAACAAGAAACAACTGTTCCACCAATAAAACCTCCTTTAGCTAAGGCTGATTCTGAAGTCAAAGCTCCGATAACAGCAGTAGATAAACCTGTTACAGCTAATACTCCGGCTGCTCCAGTTACTCCTGCAGCTCCGGCAACTCCTGCTGCTCCTGCTGCACCAGCTAAGCCTTCAATTGCACCAAAACCATTGAAGCCATTAAAACCTCTTAAACCATTAGGAGGTCTTAAACCAATCAATAAACCTGGCGCAAGTGCAGTTAAACCAGCAGAAGCAGCACCGGCTCCAGCTCCGGCTCCGGCTCCAGAACCAACACCTGATTCTGCTCCTATTTCGGCACCAATACAGCCAGAAGTTCCAGCGCCACAGCCAGTTCCTGCTGAACCGACAGCAGTTCAACCTACTGAACCAGCAGCAAATACTGCTTTTGCACCGCAGAACACTCCGCTTTTTGGCAATGAAAATATTAAACCGGCAGAGCCTGCTCCTGCTCCAAGTTTTGAAGCACCGCAGTCTGCATTTAACCTGAATACACCCATACCTGATTTCATGAAAAATGAAAACCCTGATATGGCTCCAGCTCAACAGCCTTTTGGCGGTTTCCCATCAACCGAAGCTCCACAGGTTCCAGACCTTAACTTTGGCTTGAATCCATTAGATACCGAAGCACAGGTTCCAGGACAGAATGCTGTCAACAATAATTCAATACCTGATATAAGCCTTGATTTAAACACTTTGGGCAATAATTCAGGTCAAAATCAAGCTCAAGCTCCAGAATTAGATTTGGGTCTCGGATTTGATCTTAATATGCCGACATCACCGACACCTTCTTCAATACCAGATTTAGGTCTCAACATGAATTCAGCCCAGGATTCCGGCTTACCACCTAACTTAGGCCTGAATTTGGATATTCCTGATTTGTCACAAAATTCAGGCAGCAGTGCACCTAATACTGGAAAAGGCGGAGATAATCTTGACCTATTCGGTTCTTTATTCCAAAATCCGAGCGGTGACGATGGTTTAGGAAATTCCAGCCCAATGGGCGGATTACCAGCTCAGGATGATACTCCATTACCACCAATGAGACCAGCTGCTCAGCCTAGTGCTCCTTCCGGATTATCATTTGATAACTTAGGCGACGATGACACTCCATTGCCGCCGATGAAGTCAGCTCAACCAGCGGCCGCACCAAAAGCTGCTCCAGCAAAGAAAAAGAATGATATCTTTGATTCTCTGTTTAATGAAATCAATATGGGCGGCTCAGGCGGAGGAGATGGTCTCGGTAACCTCGACTTAGACCTTGAAGTAATACCAACAGGCGACTCTAACGGTTTTGGTTCAGCTCCAGCAGCTCCTGCTCAGCAAAATACCAGTAACGATAACCCATTCAACCTAGGTGACAGCGGAGTTCTAGACTTAGACAGCATGTTAGGGTCAGGTTCTGGTTCCGGCAACCTCGGTGGAAAAGATGAATCTGGCGCATTCAACCTAGATGATTTCGATATAAATAGTTTCAAACTATAAACATAAAAATAAAAAGACGGTTCTAAAAAAAGAGCCGTCTTTTTGTTGTTTTAGATTACCTTGTACAAAATATAAAAAAGTGTTATTGTGGTTTAATTAATAATTTAAGAGGTGCAATAATGCTTTTTCCAGTTCGCAGACCCAGAAGACTTCGCATAGATAGCCGTTTAAGAAACATGGTTAAAGAATTTACCGTCGAACCACGACAGTTGATTTACCCATTATTTGTATCAGAATCAATAAAGAAACCTGATGAAATTAAATCTATGCCAGGTCAGATGCATTGGCCAGTTAATCAAATTGATAAACCTGTTAAAGATGCTATGGGAAAAGGAGTAACAGCTTTTCTGCTTTTCGGTATTCCTTCCAAGAAAGACCCTCATGGCGATTCAGGCTGTGGCGAAAATTCAGTTGTATGCAAAGCAATTAAGCAGATTAAGAAGAAATGCCCTGAAGCCTATATAATCACAGATGTTTGCCTCTGCGAATACACAAGTCATGGTCACTGCGGTTTTTTAGACAAAGACGGTAACGTAGAAAATGATGTTTCCTGCGCTCAATTGGCAAAAATGGCTCTTTCTCACGTTAAAGCCGGTGCTGATATGGTTGCTCCATCTGATATGATGGACGGAAGAATTAGCGCAATTAGAGAAATTCTTGACGACAACGGTTTTGAAAATATTCCGATTATGTCTTATTCAGTTAAATATGCATCTTCTTTCTATGGCCCGTTCAGAGAAGCAGCAGATTCAGCTCCTGGCAAAGGTGACAGAAAAGGCTATCAGATGGATTTCTGCAATGCCAGAGACGCTATGATAGAATTAGAATCAGATTTTGAAGAAGGCGCAGACATACTTATGGTAAAACCTGGTCTGCCTTACTTAGATATATTAAAGACAGCTTCAGAAAACTATCCCTGCCCCATAGCCACTTATCACGTTTCTGGGGAATACTCAATGATTAAGGCCGCTGCACAAAAAGGTTGGATAGATGAAAAGAAGATAGTTCTTGAATCACTTATCGCTTTCAGACGCGCTGGTGCAGACATGATTATAACTTATTTTGCTCCACAGGTTGCAGAATGGCTTAAGGAAGACACAAAATGATGCATCAGCACCCTCATGGAATGCCTCAAATGGCAAAAGGCCAACTAAGGGTTTTAGCCTGGGAAACAACCAAAGCTTGTCCCCTAGCCTGTCCTCACTGTCGAGCTTCGGCAGTAGAGCACCGTGACCCCGCAGAATTAAGTACTGAAGAAGGTTATAAAATGCTTGAATCTGCTGCAGAAGCAGGTAAAAGCATAATTATCCTAAGCGGTGGCGAACCTTTACTTAGAGAAGACTTAGAACTTCTAGCCACAAAGGCTGTTGAACTTGGGCACAGGCCAGTAGTTTCCTGTAACGATGGTTCTTTGCTCACAGAAGCAAGAATCCAAAGTCTTAAAAAGGCTGGAATAAAACATTTCAGTTTTAGCATGCATTCTGAAAAAGAAGAAGACCACGACAAATTCGTAAGAAAAGAAGGTGCCTATAAAAACGCTTTACAGGCTTTTGAACGAATAAAAGCTAATGGTCTCTCCTTCCAGATAAACACAACAGTATTGCCTGGCAACTATCAGCGACTCGACAAAATTATGGATTGGGTTGTATCTTTGGGTGCATCAGCCTGGCATTTGTTTTTCATAGTTCCAACAGGCCGTGCTTCTGAAGGGAGCCCGGAAGTCAGACTATCTCAGGAGCAGACCAATAAAGTTCTAGAACATATTTCTGACTTATCAGACCAGAACAAGATTTCTATAAAAGTAACCTGCGCTCCACAATATGCTCAAATCAGAGCAGCAAAAGGCTTACCTAGCGGCAGTCACGGCAGAAGCTGCATGGCTGGCAACGGCTACATTTTTGTCAGTTGGAAGGGCGAAGTAAAGCCCTGTGGCTATTTCGATATGGTTGTAGGCAACGTTAGAGAAAAGCCCTTAGCAGAAATATATAAAACCTGTCAGGTCTTGATTGATATGCGTGAACAGACCAAGCTTAACGGTGCCTGCGGAGTCTGCAGATTTAAAACAATTTGCGGCGGTTGTCGAGCTAGAGCCTTCGCCGTAAACAAAGACTATATGAGCACCGACCCCAATTGTAAATTCTGCAAGCAGTAGAAAAACAGGCTTTGGAACTCCAAAGCCTGTTTTTTTTGCGATAGGTAACAGCTTTTTTGATAATAACTCTTTGAATAACTATTTATAAGCTAATTTCTTGCCTAATCCTTCAGCTATTAGAGCTACAGCCAAAGTATTCATACTTATATTGTCCAATTTAGCCTGATTTAATAGACTAGCATGTAAACTTTTAGGAAGTCTGATAAGAAACTTGCCGGTTCTTTAATCTTATATCTCCATTTATGGTCTTATATCTTATATCTTACTCAAGCAAAAGTGACAGGTTAGTTTAATTGTGGTAACATCATCTTTTAGAATATATATATATAAATAATCAAGGAAAATCTATAATGGAATGTCAGTTAGACGAAAAAGACAGAGAGATATTGCAGATGCTGCAGAACGGGTTCCCGCTTGTATCTGAACCCTATAAAGCAATCGGCGACAAACTCTGGATTGACGAATATGCTGTAATCTCTAGAATTGTCAGACTTATACAAAATGGTGTAATACGTTATGTAGGTCCTTTCTTTGACAGCAGAAAACTTGGCTATAAAGGCTGTCTAGCAGCTATAAATGTTCCGGAAGAACGTATTGATGAAGTTGCAGCAGTAATAAACCGCTTTGACGAAGTAACTCACAATTATCTTCGTGATGGCTCTCCCAATATGTGGTTCACTCTTATAACCAATTCACCCGAACGCCAGAAAGAAATATTAGACAGTATAAAAAAAGAATCTGGTATAGATGAAATAAAGCTTTTTTCATCGAAAAAGTATTTTAAAGTAAAGGTGGATTTATGATGAATACTACAATAGATGAAAAAACAAAAAAAATATTAAGTGAACTTCAGAATGGTTTTAAGCTAGAAGCCCGTCCATTTAAGAGAATGGCTAACGAAATAGGCTGTACAGAACAAGAAGTTATTGAAACAATTAGTAATTGTTGTGATAACGGAATAATCAGAAGAATTGGGGTTGCGATAAAACCACAAAACGCTGGATACGCAGCTAATGCACTCACAGCTTGGAAAGTTTCCCCTGAAAAGATACATGAAGTCGGCACAGAGCTGGCAGAAATGAAGGAAGTTTCACACTGCTACGATAGAGAATGCCCTGAAGGCTGGGAATACAACCTATTTGTGATGATTCATGGTCATTCAAAAGAAGAATTAGACGAAATTATCAAAAAGATTTCTGAAAAATTCGACTTAAAAGAATACAAAGTCTTTAACACCGTTAGAGAGCTTAAGAAAACCTCGATGAAATATTTTTAGGGATTAGGGAGTAGGGTGAAGGGTGAAGTAGTCGTGGTAAATGGTGAGTGATAAATGTCCTAAAGGCTCCACTTGAGGGGAGCTGTCAGACGAATGTCTGACTGAAGGGTGACAGAACTATAGGAAAACTCTATTTAGCGGCAGCGTATAAAAATATGTTGAATAATTATAAATATTCATTTAAATCAATATTTATGTCACAGAACTTGCTTTAACCATGGTTAAGTCACCCTCCCTTTAATTCCCTCCCTCAAGGAGGGCTTTAGCATAACTCTTACTAAAAGTAGAATAATATCAACTACATATAAAATGAGAGTATAATAAAATCAAATTTCATAATTTAAAAAGGCAAACAAATGAGTAAAGAACTAGAATTAGCAAGCAAATATTTTCCGGGCGGAGTAAACAGCCCCGTCAGAGCATTCAAGTCAGTAGGCTGCGAGCCGCCATTTATCAAAAGCGCTTTCGGCAGCAGAGTCGTCGATGTAAACGACACCGAGTATCTTGATTACGTCGGAACCTGGGGTCCGGCAATTCTTGGTCATGCCGAAGAAAGCGTCATAGAAGCAGTCAGACGCGCTGCTCTTGACGGTTTAAGTTTCGGTGCGCCTACTGTTGCTGAAACAGAACTAGCTCAATTAATTTGTGAAGCTTTTCCAGTAATAGAAAAAATGCGCTTTGTAAGTTCTGGAACAGAAGCCACTATGTCTGCCGTCAGACTTGCCAGAGGCTTTACCAACAGACCATACATAATTAAATGTGACGGCGGCTATCATGGTCATGGCGATTCATTGCTAGTTTCTGCTGGTTCTGGTGTTGCAACTCTTGCAATCCCGGGCTGCCCTGGCATACCTGAAGGCATAGCTTCAAATACTCTTGTTGTTCCTTTTAACAACTTAGAAGCAGTTAAAAAGGTTTTCGAAACTCACAAAAATAAGATTGCAGCTATGATTGTAGAGCCAGTCTGCGGCAACATGGGCGTAGTCAAGCCCAAAGACGGCTATTTGCAGGGCTTGAGAAAGCTTTGCGATGAAAATAAAGCTTTATTGATATTCGATGAAGTCATGACCGGTTTTAGAGGCTGCTTCGGCGGTGTCAGCAAAGTTTCAGGTGTAACTCCAGATTTAACTACCTTAGGGAAAGTTGTAGGCGGTGGTATGCCATTAGCCGTTTACGGTGGTCGTGCTGACATTATGTCTATGGTCGCTCCAGACGGCCCTGTTTACCAGGCTGGAACCCTTTCAGGCAATCCTATTGCTGTTGCTGCCGGTATCGCAACTCTTAAAAAGCTAAAATCAGACCATTCTTTCTATTTAAAACTTCTTTCTACATCTGAAAAATTAGAAAAAGGCCTGGCTGATGCCGCAAAAGAAGCCGGCGTAAAAGTAGTCTGCAACCGTTATGGAGCTATGATGACCCTGTTCTTTAATGATGCTCCTGTAACAGATTATGAAACAGCTAAAAAATCTGATACAAATATGTTTGCCAAATATTTTAAAGGAATGCTCCAACGAAAAATTTATCTTGCTCCCTCTCAGTTTGAAGCTTTGTTTATATCTGGTGCTCATACAGATGCAGATATTGAAAGAACCATAACGGCCGCCAAAGAAGTTTTCGCTTCGCTATAAGACTTATGCCAAGCTTCGCTTGGCGTAGTTATAGTAGTCAGTAGTAGTTGTAGTTATTGTCCTAAAGCCCCTCCTTGAGGACTGCCGCCAAGGATGGCGGCGTGCAAGCGAGCGACAGGAGGTCAGCGAGTCGCTGGGGAATTAAAGGGGTGGTGACCTAACCCGAGTAAGCCTTAATTCTATGGATTACAATACGCTATCGCTAAACTATAGTTACCTCTAGTTCGGTCACCCTTTCGGTTCCTATGGAACCACTTCCCCTCAAGGGGAAGCTTTAGAAATATTTCTCTAGCAATAGCATAATAACCCTGCTCGAGCAAGCGACTGCTACGCAGTCAGCCCCCTCAGTCACTACGTGACACTCCCCCGCCAAAAAGCTTCGCCTTTTGGCGGGGGAGCTTCTTTGTGGCTCAAACAAAAATCCCCACAGACATAAGTCTGTGGGGATTTTGTTGAGAGGGGTTTATGTATCTATGTGTTTATCGTTTTTCTTTAATCTTTACTGGGTTAGTTTCAACAACGTATCTTAAAGGATCAGCAGGGTTACCTAGATTAGTAAGTCTTGTTACAATCTTACGAGCATCACCAGTTAATTCCATAGTTTTTTCTCTATCTGTCCAAACTTCTTGGAAATGTTTTCTATTATCATCTGCAGCATTGATATTAATGTAATGCACTCCTAATTTAACTTTATCTGCAGCAGTTATTTTACCAACTATAACAGATGAAGTTGCACATAATCCACCTTCCATTGCGTTAATATAACCGTATTCATCAGCATTAATAGTTATAGTAGCAGAAGCATCAGAACATGGAACACCATTTTCAAAGAACTGTAACTGTCCAGTAGTTCCGCTATTCCAAGTTGATACATTAATATAAAGAGGTTTATTAAAAGTGAAATACATCTTATCATTAGCATCTATTTTACGATTGTTATTGATGTCTTCCCATTCACAACTTACTAACGCCAAATCTTTTACATAGTAGTCGCGAACGTCATCACTATCTATAGAAGAATCTGGACCTTCACTGTAAATAAAGCAGCCAATTGGGTCTAATTTATAGTTTTTATCCCAAGGATCTGTCGGAATATTAGTCAAATATTTACCCTGCAAACCATGAAAATCATTTTCACCTAATACAGGAACTCTATATTTTAAAGTTGCTGGTGAAGTTGCCAATACACCTAAGTATGGCAGGTCTTCCTGTGAGTCATGCAATAATACAGCCTGTTTCAAAACGTCAATGTCTTGAAGTGCTTTTGTTCTTTTGCTTTCTTTTACATAGTCATTATAGTATGGTGCAGCAACACCAACTAAGATGGCTATGATAGCGACAACTACCAATAGCTCGATTAAAGAAAAACCGCGTTTCATGCTATATATCTCCTTCTTAGAGGAATTAATTTTTACTAAATCACCGGTCAATTTTGTTAAAAAAGACACTTACTCTATAAGTTAACCAAAGATGAATTATTTGCAAGAACTTTTTTATTCTTTCAAGGCTTCTGTCTTTACCCCCTTTCGTAAAGGGGGATCAAGGGGGATTTTAAGTAAATTATTCTTTGAGGCGAGCTTTTCTATTTTTTGCTTCTGCCTCAGATAAAAAGCCCAGCTTCTTCATCTGATTAATATACTTGGAAGCTTCCTTAACTCTTCCGCGT
>JAFXRA010000247.1 GCA_017526725.1 Candidatus Rifleibacteriota bacterium | reverse complement strand
CAGAATTATCCTGAAGAAGAAAAATTACAAGAAAAAAATAATATTGTAGTTAAAGCCTTAGAAGAAATTCAGGATGCTAAAGATAAGGCAGAAGAAGCGAAACGACGAAGAGAAGATGCGAAGAGAGAAAGAGAAGATTCTATTAATAATTTCAAAAAAGAAGCTAAAAAATATGAAAAAGATAAGCTGTATGATGAAGCTATTGAATCACTCACAAAAGTATTAAAATTGAATCCATCAGATAAAGAAACAGCAAAAAAGATTGAAGATTTAAAAATAGACAAAAAGAAAGCTGAAGAACGTCGAAAACAGTATGTAAAAGAATTATCACAAATGCAGGATTACTTTGACTCTAAGGATTATGAAAATGCTGCAGAGTCAGGAGAAAGCCTATTAAAAAAATATCCTGAAAACAAAGAAACCATAGCAAATCTCTTAGCAGATTCCTATTTAAATCTGGAAAAATACGAAGAAGCTTCAAAAGCTGTTAAACCTCTTGAAAACAACGATCAATACAAAGACATATACAACTATTCCATGGGAATGTTTGCCTATAAACAAGGCAATCAGGAAGATGCCGTAAAATATCTGGAATTAGTAAAGAAAGGTACTTCGAAATACAAAAGCAACGCCAGCAAAACATTATTAATCATGATACTGACAAGCTGGAAAGCTATTGTTGGTATATGTTGCTTCTTATTAACAATAATCATTCTGGTAATGCCAAAGGTTAATGAATATCTGAGACATTCAAGAAAAGCAGGAATTAATGCAAAGCTTGAAAAAATCAAAGAATCTGGGAATTATGAAGCAAATTATGATTTCCTTAAGCAGCGCTACGAAAAAGAAGATGCTGACAATATGAAGCTTGTCATGTTGCTTTATGCTGCTGCTTCACAAAAGAAAGGCGAATATGACCTATCTTACAAATTGATTACCGATTATTTAAAGCGTGACGCTCGTTCACCTCTAGCTCGAAATATAGCAGGTGAAACAGCTATGGCTCTTGGGCTTACAACACCTGTAGCATTAGAACAAATTCAAGGTCTTTTAAAGTTAAACGAAAACAGAACAGATGTTATTGAATATCTAGCCAAAGTCTATATTCAGATGAAAGCAGACCATAAACTTGGTCAGGAATACATAGCAAAATATGTATCTCTTAATCCAAACGACACAGAAGCCCTAACCTATCTGGCTGACACCATTTTCAGTCGACAGACATACACTCAGCAAACAATTAAAACCTTTGAAAAAGCAATTAAAGTCTGTCCAGATAAACCAGAGTATTATGTTGCTCTTATGGAAAATCATAAATCTGTCGGGAACATTGAAGAATCCAATAACCTTAAGGCTGTAATAAATGAAAAATTCCCGGATTACTATGGTTCATCCGGCAATTCTCAACAGCCGGATTATAATGCCTATGGTTATGGTCAGCCGCAAGATTACAATTTTAATCAGCAGCAACCCGCTGCAGACTATACTCAGCAAACATTTGACCAGCAGCAGATGTATGCAAATATGCAGAATAATACAGATCAATATGCATCTTCTGCAAATAATAATCAGGCTCAGATGGCTGAGTCAAATGATTCTAACGTAATGCAGGGTTCTAATGCACAAGCATATTATCCAGAAACACAAAATACTCAAACAGCCAATACACCCCGTCAAGGTTCAAGTTATTTTCCTGATTATGACAGTATTGGAGCAGACAGCCTGCCAAGCATTGATTCTTTAATGGGTAATGCAGATAATTTATCTAATTTCAGCGATTTAATACAGCCAAATAAAGATTTTATTGCACAGGAACCGCAACAGCAGAATTCTGCTCCTCAGGTTATGGGACCCAAAAAGAATTGTCCTCATTGCGGAGCTATTAACCCAGCTGGAGAATACTACTGCAATTCTTGCGGAAAGCCGTTCTAGGATATCGTTTGGTGGTTGTAGGGTATCGGTTATTTGTAGTCTACCCATTGTCATAAACGTATAGCTTTCAGGGCTAAAGCCCATACCCTATACTTTTTATGACAAATGTGTAGGCTTATAGAACCATTTGAAACTTGAACACTTCCAACCCTTCTCACCCTTTTCACTCTTCCAACAATTCTAACGATTTTAACAATTAGAACTCTTTGAACGTTGAACTATTCGAACTATTCCAAACAATATCCCACGGGCGACGCAAGTCGCCGTCCCACAATGAAATGTCCCACAGCGTAGCGTAACACTAAATTTGCTTATATTTTATGTGTAAACGACAAAAGATTAGTGGCAGCAGGAGCAGTCGTGTGAGTGACAACTTCCGCAAGAGCAGCCATCTGAATGAGAGTGTGAATGTTCGTGAGAATGACCGCCGCCTAAATCCAAAGAGGTTCTTTGGTTACCAGTAGCAAAAGAAGACATTTTTTTCTTAACGTTTTTTACATGACAATACTCACAGGCAACCTGGCTTAAATCATCTTTCATAGAACAAAGTTTTTCAAAAGTCTTATGGCATTCATTGCATTCAAATTCGTATATAGGCATTTGTTTGTTTCCTTTCTGTTACGAGATATAAGATTTAAGATATAAGACCTTAACTTGAGATATAAGAGTCTTCCATCTTCTATCTTCTATTTTCAACCTTTAATCTTACATCTTCCTCAAATATGATACTTTTCCATTTTGGTTCTAAGAGTGTTTCTTGTTATGCCTAACTGAGCAGCGCTTTGAACCTGATTACGTTTATGCTTTTCTAAACTCTGAAGCAGTAATTCCTTCTCAAATACGCCAAGAACATAACTGTATGCATCACCATCCGGTGCTCTATCTAAAAGTCTCTTTATCAGCATTTTTACTGCAACATCTTCAGGAGTTTCGTTTGATGCAGAAGCATACAAGCTATCTGACTTATCGGCAGAATCAGCAGTTTGAGTTTTTACAGGACTTTCAACTATAGTATTTTCTTCTGGAATAATAACCTGAATATTTGAAGTAGAAGCGCTTTTTGCAGTTGAAGGCTGAGTTACGCCCTTAGTTATTTCTATTGGCAGATGTTCAGGGAGAATCAACTGGTCTCTACTAAGTGTATAAGACTGTTCAATAGCATTTCTTAATTCTCTGACATTGCCCGGCCAAGAATAAGCGCAAAGAAGCTCAATAGCTTCATCTGACATACTCTTCGGAACCCCTCTTCTTTGAGCAGCTAAGATAGAACAAAAATATCTTGCTAGAAGAGGAATATCTTCAACTCTTTCTCTGAGAGGAGGAAGCTTAATTTCAATAACTTTAATTCTGTGATAAAGGTCTTCGCGGAATTTTCCTTCAACGATAAGTTTTCTTAAATCCTTATTTGTAGCTGCAATAACTCTGACATCAACACTGATTCTTTTATTGCCGCCGACTCTGACTATTTCCCTTTCTTCCAATACTCTAAGAAGTTTAGCCTGCATTTCAAGGCTCATATCACCAATTTCATCAAGGAATATTGTTCCGCCTTGAGCAAGTTCGAACATACCTTGCTTAGAAGTTGCTGCACCAGTAAAAGCGCCTTTTTCATATCCAAAAAATTCTGATTCCATCAAGCTTTCACTAATAGCAGTACAGTTAATCGGCCAGAAAGGCTTTGCTGAACGTCTAGAATTAAAGTGAATAGCCTGAGCAACTAATTCCTTTCCGCAGCCTGATTCACCGCATACCAAAACGCTGACATCTTCTCCTGAAACCTTACCAATGAGTTTATATACTTCCTGCATTGCAGCGCTATTGCCTTTTAAAGCGCTGGATTTCGGAGCCTGCACGCCAAGTTCAGCAATTTTAGAAGAATTTCTAGCAGTTAAACCTCTGGAAATAAGAGACAAACATTCATCAATATTAAAAGGCTTGGTAAGAAAATCATAGGCACCAAGCTTCATTGCGTTAACAGTGGTTTCCATATCGGAATAGGCAGTCATAACAATTATCAGAGCCTTTGGGTCATCAGCCATGACTTTTTCCAATATCTGAAGGCCGTCCATTTCTGGCATTCTTATATCAACAAAAGTGATATCGGGCTTAAATTCATAATATAGATTCAAGCCTTTCAATCCATTGTCTGCCAAAGCGACTTCATAGTTGGCTTTCTGCAAAGCTTTTTCAAAAGCCCATCTGACACTGTGTTCGTCGTCGATTACAAGAATTTTTGCTTTATCTGACATTGCCTTCCTCGCTGTTGTTATTTGTAGTAGATTTATTTCTATTTTTATATTTTTTAACCATTAACGGCTGGTCTGTATCAATAAAGTATTCGCCAAAGAGAATCACTATCTTATATTTTATATCATATTTAGATTTGGCTGAATTAATAAACTCATAAATCTCTTCTAGATTATACCTTAAAGAAGTATGTATTAAAAGTAAAGTTTCAATATTTGCTTCTTTTGCATTATTCAAAACTTCTTCCAAAAAAGAATGTTGCTGAAAATCCCTTTCATCATCTTCCTTAGAGAGATAAGTAGCTTCATGGCATAAGAACAGACTATCCTTTATTTCAGCCGGGTCGATAGGTTTAGAATCGCCACCATAAGAGAAAATGATTTTATCAAAGTTTTCAGCTATCTCTTCTTTCCCTTTTTCCCAGATAATTCTGTTAAGCTCTGTCTGATTAAAACCATTATATTCAGGTTTCAATCTTCTTCTGGTTTCAATTATATTGTAACCAAGACTTAACTGCCTTTGAGAATGTTTTGTTTCAAAGGTTTTAATAAAGATATAGCCTTTCTGGTCTTCTAGTTTAATTATCTGCCCAGGCTCTAAGGGAATCCAGGTTAGAGGGAAAGAGAGATCCTTCTGAGTTCTTATGAGATAATCAATCATATACTCCAACAGCTTATTGTTGGATGGATAATAAATCTGTAAAGGAGCTGTCTGGTCGCCTGCACCAAGATTTCTAATATTTAAAAGGTTTACAAGACCAGCTATATGATCTGCGTGTCCATGAGAAAGAAAAACTCTTCTGATTCCAAAAACTCTGTTTTGTAGTGAAGTTGCCACTCCTTCTCCACAGTCAAAAAGGATATTGAACCTTTTATGATAGATCCATGTAGAGAATAAAGCTCTTGAAAAACCTTTTAATTGGTCTTGTAATGGAAAAAGAGGGCTGCTCATGATTATCCTTTTTTTAAATGTGCAATAATTTACCATATTACTATCTTTGCGTCAAAGGAAATCTAAGCCTATTGTAAAAATACTTTAATTATGCTAAATTCAAAAAAAAGAGGTAAGGAGACCATAATGAAAAAGTCTATTTTCAAGCTTGTGCTTGTATTATTTGCTCTAATTTCATTCAGTTGTTCTTTGTATGCAGAAGAACTATTTGCAACAGTTAACGAAATTTTTACCAAACCTGAAGTATATAAAGGTAAAACCGTCAAAATATCAGGTTTTTTCTCTGTATGGAAAAATGCACCCGGTGCACCTCCAGTAAGCCGTTCTGATTGGGTTCTCTGTAATGCAGAAAAAAAAGGTATTTACTGTGTAGGTTCTATGCCTTGTGATGAAGAAACAGGCGAATTAGAATCATTTTGGAAACCAATAGATGTTACTGGCGTAGTTGAAGTAAAAGATAATTCTCCTTTCATTAGAGTAATAGAAACTAAGGCTTCTGAACCAAAAGTTGAAAAAATGGTTTCTGTCAGACAAATCATTCTGAACCAGCATGATATGCTTGGTGAATACGTTGGTTTAACCGGCGTTCTCGGCAAAGGTCATGGAATTAAAGGTGATAGAATGTATCTAATTGCAGACCCGACTGGTGCCATCAGAATCGGCCGAACTTCCAAGCTTTATCCAAAAGGAACAATTCTTCACATAAAAGGTATTGTATCTTTGGATGAATATGGCATGCCAATGATTGACCAGGTTGAAATCGTTTCAGCAAAAGTAGACTAAACCTCAGCAAAAAAAATACCCGGTTTTGAAAACCGGGTATTTTT
>JAFXRA010000246.1 GCA_017526725.1 Candidatus Rifleibacteriota bacterium | reverse complement strand
AAGAAAGACCCTCAAGCATATAGTTTTCA
This sequence comes from Candidatus Rifleibacteriota bacterium, assembly GCA_017526725.1. The sequence goes on along the minus strand of JAFXRA010000246.1, from coordinate 6,591 downwards.
ATATTGAAAGCCGTAATACTGATTGTACGAGTTTCACCAGCACCATCAAAATAAACAACATTTTCGGATGTAGAAAGATAACAAGGGTCTTTCTCGGATAAAACACCTTCCTGTTTAATCTTAACGGTAAAAACAATTTCACCGACATTATTTATCCATGATTTAATAACAGAAATACCTGGAGCAAGTCCTGTAACAGACGAAGAAGAACCAGATGTCTCAAAAGAAATAAATTCAGAACCCTGGATAATCTGCCAATTGATTATATCGGTCTCTTCTAATCCCAAAGATTCAGTATTCAAATATACAGTCTGGCCTGTGACAACAGATTTATATGTATCTGTTGAATAAAAACTTTTGACATCAATAGAATCAAATTCACTAATAGTATCAAAAGTATGAACATAGAAATTCAGGGAAGAAGCACCGGGATAAGAAACAGTGACAACAGAAGAAGTTATACCACTACCCTCAGAAGGAGCATTGATAACACAGGAAAGACCTGAAGAAGAAACAGTAACAGAACCCTCTGATACAACCCATTGAAGAAGAGATTCATCTTGTGCATTAAACAGTTTAACAGGAACAGTATAAGTGTTTCCATTTTGAATCATTATTACCGGTCGTTCTTCATATTCAATATAAGGAACAACAGGAACCTGTACTGCAGGTTCCTTAACAACAACTGTAATACGTGTAGGATAGAGAGCTTTTGGATGACTTATATCAATATATGCAGTACCGGCTCTTAAAGGTTCTATTACACAATAAGCAGAAGCTGGAACAGATAAAGCACTACGAGCTGATTTTGAAATCGAAGTACCATTGCCAGTTTTCCAGTCAATAACTTTATTTGTACTTCCATCTAGTGCATCATTAGTAATAGACCATTTAACACTGTCTATTTCACTTTGATCAAGATTTGTTATATTCACGTTAACTGTTACAGGTTCTGACGAAGGAGTAAGCTGGATATAATTTTGTGAAGTTGAAATATAAACCTGTGCATCTGCTGCAGAAGTATTAAGATTACGACACAAAATTACAATCTCACGGGAACCTGCTCCCGGATAACTGACTGTAATTTTAACTGAACCGTTTCGTTTTCCTTTTATAGAAATACTATCACCAGTATTAACACCATTTCCATTCAAAAGAGAGTATTCAATAAAATCAGAAGCATTTTCGGAAAAGTTCCAGGTAAATACCGGGAAATCATCATTAATAGTAGAACTTATAAGCTTAGCAGATATAGTTTTATTTTCATGATCTGAAACCATTACAAGAGTTTCAGACGGTTCAATAAAAGAAATATCAGCTTCCTGTGTTACACGGACAAGAATATCCATATCATAAACAGCATCCGGATGTGAACATCTGATAAAACACTCCCCTATTTTAGATGCTTCAAGACTAACATTAAGAGAACCTGCTTTTGTAATTTTTACAGGGCCATCAGAAAGTTCATTGCCATTTTCATCAATTACCTTAAATGTAAAAGCAGAAGCATACTCAGAAGAAGGAGCATTCATAAGATCTACCGCAAAATCTGCTGTATTAGAATCTGTAAGATTAATAGAAATTACATTTTCTGAAGTAGTGATATAAGTAAGATTAGTACCATCAGAACTACAATTAACAAGAACAGAATAACCGTAAGCAGCTTTATTATGTTTTACAGTAAGACGTGCTATACCATCAGAAACACCTGTAATCCAGCAATAATTATTTTCAACAGAAACGCTGGCTATGTGAGGATTATCAATAGACCATGTAAAACCGCCAAGATCAGATGCTGTGCCTCCGAACAATGAAGCATTAATGCGGAAAGTCTGGGAAGGTTTAATCATTACGTAATCTGTAGAGGTATATACATAAGGATTTGCAACAGTAACAACATGTGAAGTTGAAGTAACAGTTACAAGACAAGATACTGAGTTATCACCGCAAGATGCTGTTATACTTGTTGTACCAGGCTGAATTCCGGTTATGATTGCAGAATAATTATCAGTTCTGGCATTAATTACAGAAGTATCATAAGACCATTTAATATCGGCAGAATTCTGATTTTTGGAAGTTTTAAGATTTATAATTTCCATAGAGCCGAGATTTATATTTGTTTTATCTTTGTCAAATGTAAGGGTTATGGATTCTTTTTTAATGTCATCTTCTTTTAATGACTGAACAAAATGACAAGAAGATAAAATACAAGTTAAGAATAAAAATAAAACAGAAAATAATTTAATATTTTTCATAAAGCATCCTCCAAATTAATCACCAAGATATTTTTTATAATAAGGATTATCACTTTCTGTACCATTAGTACATAAAGTATTTCTTACCTGAACATAAATAGGTATATTATATGTTTTATCCATTTTTTCATAATAATTAAAATAAGTTACTTCAAGCCATCCAACAAACACAGAAAGCCTTATTGTACTATTGTCAATTTCAAATATTTTGTCATTTGGTGTTGCAATATTAAACATATTATGTTCGGTACTGGTTTCTTTTACCTTGTCATAACCACCATTTTGATTTTTGTATTGATAAACTGCATAATCATGGCTATGGAAAATATCAAATGGAGCTTTATCATGTTTATCATTAAGGTCATTAATTTTTACATTTCCACTAGGCATATATTGTTCTTGAAATTTATTCGCAGCATCTTTTTTTCCATTATTTTGACCTGAACTTTTAAATCTTGTCTGTTTAATTACAACGGAAGAATAAGGTTCATTGGTTTTATCTGTAGTAACCAATCCCTTAATTTCTTCACCATCTCCGAGAATTATAACATTATTTGTACTGTCATAATATGAATATCCATTATTTATATTAGGATCAGAATACCTGTAAACATAAGGATAATTCTGGTCTATTTGAGGTTTAAAACTATGAGTTTGATAACAAACTTTAATATCAATTATTTTATCACCAAAAGGTTCTTCATTTGTTTGCTCCTGACCACTTGAAGTAACAATATTTTTATTTACAGCGTAAATAAGAACTGAAGTATTTACTTCGCCATCTGTCCAGAATCTTAAAGTACCTTCAGCTATATCAGTATAATTAGTATCATTTCTAATTTTGTGATTTTTAATTTCCCAATAATTATAGTTATTTCCACCTACCCAGGTTGCTTTACAGGCTGCACCAGAAGCATAATTTTCATTTTGTAGAACAAGTTTTTCAGAACAGACTTCATTGCGGCCATCCATCGGCTGTATATAAAGAACGGCATTAGAAGGTCTTATTTCATAATGAATATCCATGATTTTAAGATTATTTGAAGAAGATTCACTATGTACCTCTTTAGGTGTTGCAGCAATAATAGATTTATCAGTTGTAAGAAGATAATTATAATCATTAGTTACAGTAAGTGAAGCCGAGCGTTTAGAAGCTGTTTCTACAGTTATAAATGTTGAACCGGTTGTTGACTTACCCTGAACGATTAAAGTACCTATATAAGCATTTCCGCTGGAATCTACCGGATATGAATTGCCATTATAATTTTTCAAATAACCGCCATATCCATTATCAGATTTAATATCATTTGTCTGAAAGTAAAGATTATCACCAAGTTTAAGACCTGTTATTTTATCTCTTGGAGGAACAGTTTCCCAATGAAGAAGCTTTGTTTCTCCAGGTTTTACATTGAACATGTTTATATAATTTTTTTGAGATTGTGTTGTTTCATTATCATAAACAAAAAAACGTATAGTTTCAGTTTCTTTAACTTTAACTACACATGAAGCAGAAACATTAGGATAAGATTTGAGTTTTGCAGAAACAGTGGCTTGCCCAATTTTATTAGGCAAAACAAAAGCCTTGTCATTAGATGTTTCAAAAATGAAATAATCCTGATTAGGATTATCGACACTCCAGATTATTTCAGAATCAGCACCATTTGGAATATTTCTAATAACAGGAATTAACTCAATCTGATCTTCACCAAGATAACAGGAAAGTTCTTCATAATTTAAAGTAATTGTAGGTTCATTAACACCACCGATAATTACATGAATTGTAAGAGGATTATAAGCTTTGCCGTTTTCATCATCATGCTTGATTGTAATTGTTGTCTCACCTGAATTAAGAGCTTTAATTACAACATCTTTCCCCTGAAAATATTTATAATCCAAATCATTATTTACACCAGTTGAAGTATTAAAACCAATCACAGAATCAGTTTTTTTAATATACCATTTAAGTCCACTGAATGTAGTATCAGAAGTAGTTCCATTAATTTTTGCAGAAAGAGAAATTGTATCACCTTTTTTATAACCGTCTATAATAGTTTTATTTGGATTTGTAAGAACAATAAAAGGTCTTGTATTATCTTTTTTGGAAACACTGACAGAAAGCGAAGCTTCGGCTTGAACACCGCCTCCTTTGCTGTGAAGAACAGCTTTGATTGTACAGTATTTTGAAGAACCAGTTACACTGCCTGCTGTTAAAGTACAGACAGAATTATTACCGGTTGGATAACAAATATTATTATCTGTAGAAGTATATGTAATATAGGAGTCAAAAGAAGTTGCCGGAACCTCCATGTTTATAAATGATACATCTCCGGAAACAAGTTCAATACTATTCTGACTGAAAGCAAATTCATTATATTCACTTATATAAAGAATAATATCTTTAACAGAAACAGCTTTTGGATGTGAACAATGTATAGTAACTATACCAGAAGATATAGGTTCTATAATACATGAATTACCAGAATAATTCATGTTAATCTTCGAATAATCATCACTCCACCACTTAAAATCATATTCATCACCTCCAGAACCGTTTATCAAAGATGCGGTAATAGTTCTTTCAGCATCAGAAGGTTTCATTTTAATTATGCTTTCAGGAACAGATATATAACAAGGATTAACTGGTTTTGGTTCACAAATTACAAGAATACTTCGAGATATTACAGAAGGATTAGAATGAGAAACAATAACCTGTGTTACACCTTCTTTTACAGCTTTAATCTGAGCTGAATTATTTGCATAATTAAGAGATATGATATCAGGGCCAGAAAGTGTAAATCTGAAACCCATATTATCACTTTCTTTACCACCAACAAGTTCAGCTGCAACAGTAACAGGACTTTCACCAACAACACAAGTAACAATATTATTACAGCTTATATAAGGATTTTCTGCTGCAAGAATAGGATCCACAACATTAACAATAATTTCTAAATCATAATTACAATAGCTGTCATTAGATACAACTATTTTTGTAGTTCCACATGTTTCACCTTTGATAGTTGCTACACTTCCAGAAAAAGCAACGGAACAGATTGAAGGGTTTTGTGGAAGCCAGTTATAGCCGGAAAGAACAAGTTCGTCAGAATTTTTCATTTCAACAGAAACAGAGACAGTCTGCCCCTGACCTACAGCAACAACATTATTTTTTGTTGAAAGATATCTGAAACCTTTTATTTCTTCATCAGAATTTGCAACATTGACAAGAACCTCTTTTGTAATATCAGGACAAAGAGTATTATTTATAGTTAAAACAGTCTGGCCTGCTTCAATTGCTTTAATATTACATGTACCGCCAGAAAGACCGGTAATTTCAATAAAATCATTTTTCCCAGAACCGTTATCGTTTTCAACAGCCCAGCTGAAAGAACCTGTCTGATTGGTATTTACAAGGCTTGCTCCAAAAACAATAACATCTCCTTTCTTAATATTAATAACATCTTCTTCTGTGGTAATATATATAATATAATTATCTGTCCATTCATAAAGCTCTCCACACTTTGCACTTATATTAAGAGAATTAGCAGAATACTTATTTGTGACTTTAATATTACTTTTGCCAGGTTTATTTGAAGAAAGAGTAATATTTTTTCCAGGATTACCAGAAAGAGAAAATACAGGATTGTCCGGATCAGGATTGAGGTCATTTATTTCCCACTTAGTATGAAGCTGTAAATCGTGTTCAGAAATATTTACGCCTTCAATACTCAAAAGAACAGAATCACCAACATTTTCAAGAACAACAGCATTAAGTCTTGTTGTCATATAACCGGCATTTTCATCATATATTTCAGAAGAAACACCTTCAGGTAAAACAGTTACATCAAATATAACACTCTGACATCCATCAAGATAAGCTGTAATTGTTGTATTACCTTGTGAAACTGCTGTGATTGTTCCTTTTGAATTATTAGGAATTGTTGAATTACCAGATACTGTACAAATAGAAGGATTATCAGAAGACCAAGAAATTCTGTCTGAAGCAGAAAGACCTATCGTATCTATTAAAAGCTCTTTTGTTTCACCTTCTGAAATACGAAGATAAGTTGAATCAGAATATATGCATTTCATAGATGAAAGTTCTGCTTCTGTATCTGCAGAAAGAATCAGAATCTTTTTATCAGAAAGAGCACCGTCAAGATGAACAGTTACATAGGTTTGATGACTGCCGCTGCCAATTGCATGTAAAACAGCAGTTCGACCAGGAGAACCAGATATTTCGATTATAGAAGAATCAGCACTTGTCCAAGTAACAAGATTTTCATCACCGGCATTATGATTTCTCAATATTGCAGTTACCTGTTTTTCACAACCATTT
>JAFXRA010000245.1 GCA_017526725.1 Candidatus Rifleibacteriota bacterium | reverse complement strand
TCTCAACTGCTGCAATATTTGAATTTATTGGTTCTGCAACCGCTGCAGTCACTGGTTCTTCTGCTTCTTTTATTCCTTCTGTGGCAGATTCTGTTTTAACACTGTCGTTAGTTATACCAGGAATTAAACTAACTTCATTATCTGGCTTAGCATCATTTGTTGGTGTTTCTTCGGGCTTAGACAAGTTTGATGATAAATCATTCTGAATAATCTCTTCTTTTTTCTCATCAGCTTTATTATCAGCTATACTACTGTTAAGAGTATTATTTTCAGGATTATTCAGAGGATTATTCTTTAATTCAGGTTCAGACTCATCTACAATTCTAGCTCCGCCAATTAAAGAAAAATTGCTTGAATTTGCTGGAGTAGTTATTGAAGAAGAATTTGTATTCTCGACAGGCTTTTTAGTATCGTTCTCAGCAGTTTTAACATCCTTTTCAACTCTTTTAACTTCCTGCTGTAGAGCCGGCTTTGTATTTTGCTGCTGAGATTCCTTAGCCACCTCTGAGCCAACAGATTCATTAACAGTTAAATCGTAGCTGATAGCCACATTATTAGGCCCAGAAGAAGTAACCGAAACTTCATAAATTCCAGTAGCAGGGATATGGTAATTAACAATTCCTGTTTTAGAACTTAATGAAATATTCTCATCTGATGAAGACTTTATGGAATTAACAAAAACTTCTTTACAGTCTTTCCCATTGCTTTTAATAGAAAAAGTCACATTTGTATTCTCATTCAAGAGAATATAATATGACTGAGTTTCTCCTGGCTTTCTGTTCGCTGAAAAAGTTCCATTATATTCAAATGCAGCGAAACAAGAGACAGCATTCAATGATGCAAACAGAAAAGCTGTAAAGAAAAATTTGTTTTTCATTTCAACCAAACGGAATTAGGATAGTATTCAGATAATAGCTTCAAAACCTTTTGAGCTTCATTATATGCATTATGTCTGACATATACATCTGTTAAACAAGCCAAAGCATGTTCTGGTTTAAGCATTCTCGGTTCAGAAGTTAATGATTCGTTAATGAGGTCTATTCCAAGATTCGGAAATTGTTCAACACAATAAATGCCTGCCAGGAATTTTCTGTTAGCAGGTTTAACAGGCATGTACAATGGATATAAGAAGTCTTCAATCAATTTGCAGCACTGAGGTTCTAATTCAGACTTTTTACTAAGAAAAGACTTATATGCATTTTCACGTTTGTCTGTAGCAATCAAGTAGAGAATATCAGAAGGTATATCTTTCCAAGATTTAACATTTAAAGTTTCAGTTAATTTACCTTTACCATCAATCATTTCTTTTATTGAAAGAATGAAAGATACCATATTACTGGTGATTACAGGCATATATCCATTATCATAAGGGAAAATAGATTGTTTTGTTCGAAGGTTGTAAAGTTTTGTATAAAAAGAATCTTCAAGGATGCTCTTTTCGGTCATAGAAGACAATAATCTTTCTAAAGCAACCTTATCTTTCAATTGAGGAATAGAATCAAGATGAGAAAGAACTTCATCAGCCTTTTTAGTATCTTTAAAGCTGTATTTATAAGTATAACGCAAATCCATTACAGCCTTAAAAATGTCATCGTTAGAATACTTCTTTTTATTATGAAGAATAGAAAGAGCTTTCTTCATTTTAGCAGTATCTGTTATTTGAGACTTAACAATGCGTTTCAAACCGCACCATTCACAAACAGCAGAGAGTTTATCTTCAGAAGCAGCAGAACCATTTCTAGCTCCAGTAACTAACTCAGACCAGGTATATCTTTCATAAGCATTGGCATCTGCGGTTAGAAGAAGTGCAGATGAAAGAACTCCTAATAAAATTGCTGACTTTTTAAAATTTAAGCTTTTCATAGTTACATTCCTATCTTTATTCTTTTCTAAAACCATTGCCTTCAGTTCTAGGCAATCTTTTCCCTCGTCTTACACCGCTAGACTTTTCTTTATCCTGAAAATCCCGACGGTTAGAGCGATCCTTATAACCTCTGGCTCTACGAATAAAACCATTAGATTGTTGTTCCTGCTTTTCTGTTTTTGCTCTATTTTGAGCTTCAGCATTCATCTTTGGTCTTACTGTTTTCTGCTGTACAGGCTGTTTATTAGAAGAATCCTCTTCTTCATCATTGCTATCAGGCTTTTTAGACTCTACAACCTTGAACTCAAAACCAGCAATAATCTTTTCAATAGCATCTAAAAATTCGTCTCTACCTACCAAAGTTTTAGAAGAATAAACCATTGTGTAGGTTCCTCTAATTTCTTTGAGGATTTGAGAACGCATTTTAATACTTTGCTGATTGCTAAGCTTATCTGACTTTGTCAAAACTACGAAACCGTTAAGACGTTGTTCTTTAAGCCAGTTATGCATCTGAATATCTAAGGGCGAAGGTTTATGACGAATATCTACAATCTGAACCACACCTTTAAGGTTAGAACAATAATTGAAGAAATCATCCATCATAGCCTGAATCTTATTTCTAGTGGCCTTAGAAGCCTTTGCAAAGCCATAGCCGGGCAAGTCGACCAAATAAAATGCATCATTGATGCAGTAAAAATTCATAGTCAATGTCTTACCAGGCATAGAACTGGTTCTTGCTAATTCTTTACGACCAGTAAGACTATTTATCAAAGAAGATTTACCTACATTACTTCTTCCAACTAATGCAATAATTGGCAAATCATCTTTTGGCAAATCATCTTTGTTAGTTATACAAGCGCTAAAAACAGCGGAAGTAATTCTACTTGTTATATTCATTTCTTTTTCGCCTTACTGCTTTTATTCTTAGAATCAAAACTGGCTTCTGTTCTTAAGCTGTTTGTCTTAGGCTTTTTAAAGGAAAGAAGCGTTGTTTTTGGTTTCCCGTTTAAAGCCAACTTTAAAGCTTCATCAGCATATTCAATCTGCGTTATTTTCATTACTTTACGAACCTGTTCCGGTAATTCTTCAAGTTCTTTTTCGTTATCAGCAGAAAGAATAATATTGTTGATTCCCTGTCTATGAGCAGCTAAAAGTTTTTCTTTAATTCCGCCAACAGGTAATACCTTGCCTCTTAAAGTGATTTCACCGGTCATTGCGAAATCGCTTCTTACAGGAACTTCATTCAAAGCAGAATATATAGCTGTTGTAATTGCAATACCAGCAGAAGGACCGTCTTTTGGAACAGCGCCTTCAGGGAAATGGAGATGTAAGTCTATGGTATCGTAATCAATAGGTCTCATATGAACCTGTTTTGCGTGACTTCTTAAATAAGAAATCGCTGCCTGAGCAGATTCTTTCATTACATCACCCAAAGAACCGGTAAGAATTACTTTACCGCGACCAGGCATAACAACAGCTTCAATAGGCAATGTTGTGCCGCCTACTTCAGTCCAGGCCAAACCGTTAACCAATCCAATTTCATCGTGATTTTCAACTTTATCAAGATGGAATTTTGGAATACCAAGATAGCGTTCAATATCTTTTGCGGAAACAACAAGACCTGGCTTTTCTGCTTTTTTAGACTTCTTAGCAGTCTTAGCAGATTTTGCTGCTTTGCCTTTTACTTTCTTTTCCTTAGGATTAATCATTCCCATAACAACATCTTTAGCTATCTTTCTGCAAACAGAAGCCAATTCACGGTCAAGGTTACGTACACCAGCTTCTCTGGTATGTTTCCTGATAATTTCAATGATAGCTGATTCATCTATCTTTATATTTTCTTTTGCTATCCCATTAGCTTCAAGCTGTTTGGGAACAAGATACTTCATAGCTATATTTAGCTTTTCTTCTTCCGTATAGCCAGATAGATAAACGATTTCAAGACGGTCTCTCAATGGACCGGGTATGGTATGCGGTACATTGGCTGTTGTGAGGAACAGCACCTTAGACAAATCGAAAGGAGTAGAAATATAATGGTCAGAGAAATTGACGTTCTGTTCAGGGTCTAATGCTTCAAGCAGAGCTGAACTTGGGTCACCTTTATAGTCAGCTCCAAGTTTATCTATTTCATCCAATAATATTACCGGATTCTTAGAGCCTGCATCCTGCAAAGCCTGAATAATTCTGCCGGGCATAGCACCTATGTAAGTTCTTCTATGACCACGAATTTCAGCTTCATCACGAACTCCACCCAAAGAAATTCTGGCAAACTTTCTATTTAAAGCCTTTGCTATTGAACGGCCAAGAGATGTTTTACCAACGCCTGGAGGGCCAATCAAACAAAGAATAGGGCCTTTTATAGATTTTTTGAGATGGCATACAGCAAGATATTCAAGAATTCTTTCTTTAACTTTTTCTAAGCCGTAATGGTCATCATCAAGCATAGCCTGACACTTCTTCAAATCAATTCTGTCTTTAGTTTCTTTTGACCAGGGTAAAGCCAAAAGAGCATCTAAATAGTTGCGAGAAACCTGGGCTTCAGGAGATTGAGAAGGTGTGCGCATTAACTTTGCAAGTTCTTTCTGAGCCTTTTCTCTGGCATCATCAGTCATACCTGCTTTAATAATTGCTTCTTTGAGTTCTTCGGTTTCTTCTATACGATTTTCGTCATCACCAAGTTCTTTTTGGATGGCCTTCATCTGTTCACGAAGGTAATATTCCTTCTGAATCTGTTCCATCTGCTTACGAACCTGTCCGCGAATCTTCTTTTCTACCATCATTATTTCTAATTCGCGATTAAGAATAGAAGCTATTTTATCTAGTCTTTCTGAAGGATCAAATGTTTCTAAGGCATCCTGTTTTTCTTCTAACTTAATATTGAGATGAGCAGTAATAATATCAGCCAAACGGCCAGGTTCCTCTACATTGGTAGCAACCATGATTATTTCAAGAGGAATCTTTTTGTTAAGTTTTACATACTGTTCGAATAAAGCAACAACATTTCGCATCAAAGCCTGAAGCTGAATAGATTTTTTATCTTCTATTTCAATAACTTCACCTTCAACTTCGAAAAAGTCATCTTCTTTTGTAAAATTAGTTATATTAATTCTTTTTGTGCCTTCAACAAGTATTTTTAAAATACCGTCAGGCATTTTCAAAAGTTGAAGAATTTCAGCAACAGTAGCAGTAGTAAAAAGTTCATCCTTTTTGGGATCATCTGTTTTTGCGTTCTTTTGAGCACAAACAACAATTTTTCTATTTTTGAGCATAGCTTCTTCTATTGCTCTAACAGATTTTTTACGTCCTACAAAAAGAGGAACAACCATATAAGGGAAAACTACTATATCTCTAAGAGGCAAAACCGGATAAGTCTCAGTTATTTTCGTAACTGGAACATTAACATTGTCGTCAGCTTTGGCAGGAGTTTTATTATTATCTTCTGCAGCCATTGTACATATCTCCTTTTTGAAAGTCTAAGCTTCCTAACCCTATTTTTGACAATTATAGGTCTATTAATTTATCACAACTTTACTAAAAAGGAAAGAAATCCTAAAATTTCCAATCGTATCGGATTCCATAATTTTGATTGTTTTCTGGCTGCTCGAATTCAATTGAGAAAATAAAGCCTTTTGGCAGTCTATATTCAAAGATATAACTTTCATCTTTATCGTCAGACATATTTCCTTCATAGGCCATAAAAATTTTATCGCTCAAATATTTGCCTATTCTGACATAAGATTGTGTCTTTCCTGTTTTCTTATCAAAAGCAGAAGTCAGATAGAGTTCGTCTAAATTCAAAGCAGAAGATATCTGATTGCCTATAAGTGATGAAATATACGAATTCTTCAAACCTTCTAATACTTCATCTTCAAATAAATCTTTTGTATTGCTGTTTGAAACAGCATTCAAATCTCTGCCCAAAGTAAGCATAGCAATAATATCGCCTTCTGACATAGGCGGAGTCGAATAAACCTGAGGTTTGAAGTTAGAAATATTACCGGTTAAAGTCATATAAATTTTAGTACTTTGAACCTGACCTTCTGATTTTACATAAATATATGGGTCTAATGAATTATCCACACCGCCAAATCTTATTTCGCCATTTTGTATTTTAAACTGTCGCTGTTTAAAAAATATCTTTCCCTGGATAGTGCTAATGCCGCCTTCAATTTTAAAGTTTTCCAAATCACCGTTAACAGAGCACTTCCCTTTCATTTCAGCATTCAAAAACGCATTTTTAACCCAGAAATTACGAGGAATTTCAACATTTACTCTATATTTTAAAGAATTGAAAATAGGTTTTGAATCGGAAGACTCTGGAATAAGATTCATATTTAAGCCTAGTCTTCCTCTTGGAATATAAATATTACTGAAAAAAACAGGATTATAGATATCGCCAGTCAAATCGACAGCGGCGCTAGCGTTGAATATTTCCAATGACATAAATGGCAAATCAAGCTTTTCAGTTCTTAAATGTACATCAAGAGCACCTAATGCATTTTTAAAATCAACTTTACCGTATCCTTCTATTAAACCTTTTCCCATCGAAGCCTTCAAAGTATTCACTGTAGTAATCATATCATCGGTGGTCATATCAAATTCTACATTTGTAAAAGGCTTTTTCATACTAGTAAGCTGTATCTTTTTGCCATTCAGATGCAAATCACCAGTAATTTCAGGATTGGAAGGATTTCCAGTTATATTAAGTTCACCATTTATTGAGCCATCAGCTTCCTTTATTACTTTTGGTAGATATTCACTTAAATCACTTATAGGGCCGTTAGGTATCGAAAGTTTTACATCAAGACGATTTGGCACAAAATTATCTAAAGCAATATTCCCTTTTAAATCAAAAGAATTATTTTTCAATTTAACAAAGGTTTCTTCTATTTTTAATAACTTACTGTCTCCCTCGATTTTAGCTTGAACAAGGGGTATTTCTTTGCCTTCTACTGTTAATTTATTAATTTCTGCTTGTGAACTATACTTTATATTATCTGTTGTTCCGTACACCCGTCCATTCAAGGAAAGGTCGCCGTCAAAATTAATGTCTTTTAAACCAAATAGATGCCCAAGAGCTTTAGCAGAAAAGTTTTCACCTTTAATAATAATACCTATATCCTTAGCAGCAGATATCAAGCCTTCAACAGATAAAATACCAAGTTTGTATTTAAGTTCAAAGGAGCGTATTTCCAGATTTTCATTCTGATATTTAACAAGAATTGGTTTATTGGTAACAATGACTTCATCATCTTTCTTAATCTGAATATTATCAAGTTTTACATCAACTAAATCAGGTGTTAATGAAGCTAAATCACCTTGAACAACACAGTTCCCGTTTACAAGAATTGAACCATTTTCAAATATGGTCATATCATGAGACTGAGGGATAAAAGAAAAATCAACATTATCCAAATCAAGCTTGAAATTATATGGCTGCCTTGCACCCCACATCAAATCACCACTGAGTTTAATACCAAGTCTATCGAATTCACCATTTTTAATTTCTAACTTTTCGCTGTCGATGATTACTTCACCGCCATAGTTTCCTAGTTCTCTATCATCAGTCTGAATAT
>JAFXRA010000244.1 GCA_017526725.1 Candidatus Rifleibacteriota bacterium | reverse complement strand
CAGTTACCGACGTTCTGGACTATGTTCAGTATGATTCAAAGAAACTTGTCAGAACCATAGAAACCTGGGTTTCTGCAGCTGTTAAAGAAGGCAAGATAACCAATTAAGAAGGAAAAGAATTCCTCGCCATCTATTGTTCCGGCCTATATGGTTACACTTATTTGGAATAATAAAAAAAGCCAAGCTTAGCTTGGCTTTTTTGTTTTAGGATTTCTATTTTTTTCCGTTTAAAGGTCAAGTTTCGATTATCGATTATCATTAATAGTCCAGAGAGAATAATCTATATCTTTAACTGCTGTAAAAGTAAGTGAATTTCTGTCGGCAAATACTTCAATAATAGAATTAGGGAACACATAATACTTGTGCCCTTCCTTAGTTTCTAAGTCTGAATAACTTAAAATAAACATTCCCTTCTGTGGAGCCAATCTGTAAAACATTGTAATACCCGGCTGCAAAAAACCAACTGCAGAACTTTTAGCTAAAACCTGCTTCTCAATTAATCTGTTTATTGCATTTTTGCATCTTTCCGGGTCTTTAATCATAGTTAAAATTTCTGAATTTTCTGATGCTAATTCCCCTGAAAGAGCCTGTTGCGCAAATTCCCTGGTTAACAACAAATCTTCATATTTAATACGACAGTCCTGGGGAAAAAGAGGTTCGCCTTTCTCTCTAGATCTTTTGCCCATTATCATTAAAACTAAGTTATAAACCATTAGTTCGTCATTAGATAATGAAATTGTAAAGGGAGAAAAATTTGAAATTTGTAATTTCCCAATTAAAGCATCTTTTGCGATAGAAGAAATTGCAGATTTTTCAATCGGTGCTAATAGAGACACATATTTACTGTTGTAATCTATTGAAACAAATGCCCAGAAACCTTCTTTATAAGAGAAAAAACATAATGGTATTCTCCCAAAACTGCTGTTAGTTGCAATAAGAGTTTTTTCAGGAGCAGTTAATATCGAAGCAATCAAAGAACCATCGTTAGTCAGCCTTCCGTCCTTGGATAAACCGTTTTCTTCTATCTGTTTAAAATCTTCCAACTTAAAATTTTCGCTGTTTTCAACAAAAGCTGCAGCCAATTTATTTGGCAAATTTCCAGATGCAGAAAGAAATGCCTTATAACAATCCAAACTCAATCTATAAAAATTAAAATTCATTTTTATTGTTTCTCCGATTAAACCCAGGCATGAGCAGACCAAAAATCATTTGAATTATCCGCTTTCTGACAATCAACGAAATCATCAGAAAATACTGAGATATAAGCCAAATCAGTTTGATTTAACATGTAATTAACTGCATTCAGTTCCTTCCCGGCAAATCTGTTAGACATACGGCTTTTAATCATCAAAGTTAAAAGAGAATTATTCTTATCATTTAAATTACTCAAAACGTTTTCTGCTGCATCAGATTCATTCAAAGCATCTTCTAATATATGACCAGAAACAACAGAATTCTTATGATAATGATTATAAACATTCTTAAATTCCTGATCATTTGAAAAGCTTTGTAAATTCATCATGGCTTGCTCGCCAATTCCTTGCCATAAATCATAATCGTAATTATAAAAAGCTTCCAAAGAATTATTTAATGAATTAGCAGTATCTTTCTCAGCAATTGGTTTATATTTCCTAACCTTAAGCGGAATTACTTTTTTCTGCTCTATATTATTCATTTTTTCATCTAACGACTTCCAATCCTGCTGGGCATCTTTAATTACCATTGGAAAAGTCGATGACTCTTTCCCTGTAATAGTAGAAATAGAACAAATTATTAATGAAGCAAAAATGCTGAATAGAAAAGGAATAAGCGAATGAAGAGGTTCTAAGCTGCTGCTTTTATCTGAATTATCCTTTATGTAGGAAGCAACTTTGTTAATGTTATTTACAACAGCGTTACGAACAGCATTATCATTAAATATATTTATAAAATACTGGAGATTTATTTCATCACTGTTATCATCAAATTTAACAATTTCGTCATCTTCATTTCTAACAAATGAATTCAGCTTATTCGTTAATTCTCCTTTATCTTTGCCAGTAATTTGATTAAGAGCATTTGATATTTTTTCAAGATTTTGTTTTTCTGCTTCTTTCCTTTGAATTAACTCTTCAATATCAATTTGACCATCTCTTGCAAAACAAGACCAAGAACAGAAGAACATCAATGTAAAGACCATGAAAATACTAATATTTCTCATAACACCTTTTCTTGAATTATCTTCTTTTCTAAATATAAAACTCATTAAAATGATAGAGAATCCTAGAGCAAGTATTATTGAAGAAACTAAGTAATCAATAAAGAATTGGTAAGATGTCCAAATTAAAGAAAACCCAATTAAAAAGCCCAAAGACGCTCCTAACATAGCTCTTTTAGCTGCGTAAGAATTTTGAGGTTCACCTTTTTCAAAAGAGTTAATAAATCCAATAATAGGATTATTTATATTTTTCTGAGCTTTATAGCAAAACAAAAACATGATTAAACCTATTATTGAATCTTCTCGGCAAAATCCTGAACT
>JAFXRA010000243.1 GCA_017526725.1 Candidatus Rifleibacteriota bacterium | reverse complement strand
TCGCACTGGAGGTTAACGATAGCTGGTCTCTGTGGGAGAACGCCCTGTTTGTAACCATCATCAAGAGCTTCGCCGACTTCTCTCATATATTTGTTACCAGCACCGAGATACATATCGTCTCTGATACCTATTACTTCAGAAAGGAAAGAAATCATATTAGCTGTTTCACGAACGGTTTCGCCGTGAGCAATCTGAGATTTCTTTTCATCAAGGTCTTGAACAGCAAGACCGAGAAGGTTACAAGCTGAAGCAAAAGAGAATCTTGTTCTTGTAGAATTATCACGGAAGAGAGAAATACCTAAGCCAGAATCAAAAACTTTTGCAGAAATGTTTTCTTTTCTCATCTGCATAAGGAGACGAGCCATAGAAAGGATGCACTTAAGTTCATCATCTGATTTTTCCCATGTCCAAAGGAAGTCATGGCGATAAAGGTCGGTATTGTAGGTTTTAATTTCTTCTAATAGAGCTTTAATTTCACTGTTCATGTATTTAATTATCCTTTATAATTTTTCAAACTTTGTATGAATAAGAAAGTTTTATATTTAATTAACTTTTTTAGAGATAAGAGATTAGAGAGTCTTCCTAAAGGCTCCACTTGAGGGGAGCTGTCAGACGAATGTCTGACTGATGGGTGACGAGATATTAGAAATGATTCTTCTTGACCAAAACCTAGGTTTAACTCTTGCTAGGTCACCCTCCCTTTTATTCCCTCCCTCTAAGGGAGGGCTTTAGGGAAACACCTCACTCCTAATTTCTAATTACTTGTGGGCTATATTCCAAGCATACATTGCATAGAATGCAGATGCCATTTCAAGGTCGTCAACAGCGCACTTTTCATTCGGGAAGTGTGCAAGAACTTCATTACCAGGACCGAAACCAATCATTGGAATCTTGTGAACGCCGTTGATTGTAACGCCGTTGGTAGAGAATGTCCATTTGTCAACCTTTGGAGCTTTGCCGTAAAGTTCTTTATAAGCTTTGATACCAGTCTGAACGACATGTTCTGATTCTGGAAGCTTCCAGGTTGGGAAATATTTTTCCATACCATATTTAGTGCCAGTCCAAGCAACTTCGTCATAGTGAAGAACAGTGATTCTTGCCTGACCAATTTCTGGACCAACTTTGATTCCAGCTCTCTTTAAGCAGTCTTCAACTTCTGCACAGCAGGATTCTTTGGTTTCACCCCAGGTCATACGTCTGTCAAGGTGAATGTGAACGAAGTCAGCTACAGCACAGAGTGATGGGCTACCAGACTTAAATTCAGAAATGGTTACGGTACCTTTGCCTAAGAAGTTATCTTCGTCTGGCTGTAATCTTTCGTTAAGTTTTTCGATTTCAAGAGCGAACTTAGAAGCTAAGTAAGCAGCATTTACACCGCGTTCTGGAGCAGAACCATGGCAGGAAAGTCCACGGAAATCAACGCCGATTTCCATTCTTCCGCGGTGACCACGATATACATTGAGATTTGTTGGTTCAGTAGAGATTACAAAATCTGGTTTCTTAATCAAACCCTGTTTTACATCTTCGTTAATGATGTAGTTCCAGCAGAGACCGTCACAGTCTTCTTCCATAACTGAACTTACAACATAATAAGTAACATCTTCTTTTTCAGCAAAACCCATTTCTTTGAGGATTCTACCTGCTGTGATTGCTGCGGCTACGCCACCTTCCTGGTCAACAGAACCACGTCCACAAACACATTCAGTTGGTTTGCCATCATTTCTGTCTTTAAGAGTGCTAAGCTGGATAAGGCCGTCAAAAGGCTTAAATTCAGTCCAGTTATCCATATTGCCGACACCAACAGTGTCAATATGTCCGTCAATTGCTAATACGGTCTTACCATTACCGATGCGGCCGATAACATTGCCTAAACCATCGATAATAACTTCATCAAAACCAGCATTATGCATCTGTCTTTCAACTTCATGCTGTACATCGCCTTCTTTCATACTTTCAGAAGGGATTCTTACTAATCTTGCAAGACCTTCGGCAGTGTCTTTGCGGTACTTTTTAGCTAGTTCTAATACTTTTGCTGCGTTACTCATTCCGTTCTCCATATAAAAATAATTTTTGTAAAACACACATGTGAAATTATTATACTTATGCTTTTATAAATAAACAACAATTTTGAAAAAATAATTGAATATTTTTTCTTTAAAATAAATGTTTTTAAACTATTCAATTTTGTACTGAGTTAGAGCAAAAGTAAAATAAATTATAGAGGCGAAAGTAATAACATAAACCATACCTTCGCTGCTGGCCCAGTCCATAGCAAGACCTATTAATGTAACTCCTAAAAGGCCGCCGATTGCTTTAACTTGAGTAAAAGCTACGCTTGCAGACATCTGGTCTTCTTTTCTGAAAATATCACCTAATAATGTCATACAGCCGGAATATACGCCTTGAACAGCACCACCCCAGATAAAGAGTAATGCATAAGCAAATATAATGTTTTTAATTGCAATAGGAAGGAAGAAAGAGCAAAGTAAACTAGCAAAGAAACTTAGAATTACAACATTATGTCTGTCTTTAAACTTATCCGATATAAAACTGATTAATGGGCCAGCTATAAAGCCGCCAAACTGGAACATAGTCAATAATATTGCTGCTTGTTCCTGGGTCATTCCGGCAGACATTCCATAAATTGTCATAAATGCTGGTACACCCCAAAGAATTACACCACCAATAAAAGAACCAAACATTACTTTTTTGCCGTTTCTTATAATAAAGAAGATTCTGGGTTTAGAACCGCCTTTAAAGGGCGGTTTGCATTTAAGCAAGAAAATAACAGGGATTAATGAGGAAAGTGATAATCCTGCAACGATAAAAAATCCTAGTGCTCTTGCTGCAGAAGCTCCAAAAAGGTTTAAAAAAACAGGTCCTAGGGCAAGTCCACTACTCATTCCGCCAAGATACCAGGCCATTACAAGACCTCTTTTGGTTCCGAGATTTTCAGAACCAATCCAGGTTTGATAGGCTATACCAATAAGATTTGAACTTATACCATAAATAAAAATACCCGCTATCCATGCATAAGGATTATCAGTATATATCAATGGAATAACTACGGCGATTCTTCCTAAAGAACCAGTAATTACAGACCCGACAACACCAAGTTTGCCAATAATTGTACCAATCAATGGGCTTAAGATAATAATAGATGCTGTTTCAGCAGAAAGAATAGCACCAATTAGTGCGTTAGAAAGAGTTCCAGTAGATTTTAAAGTAACTGGAAATAGAACTGAAGCAGCTCCTGCGCAAACTTTTCCTAAAAAAATAGAAATAAGAACAAACCAAATGCTTACAGGAACAACATCTTTTTTTCTAGGAACAGCAGCTTCCATCTTTTAAGCCTCTGTTTCTTTATTTTCTTCTATATTTTGAGGAACCGCATCATCTGTTTCCTGTGATTTCAGCAAAATAAAATCAAAGCTGATTTTAAAGAAATCGTCTTTGATTTCAGCTTTAATATCAGAACCTAGAATGAATAATAATTCCTGAATTATAGGGATATTTATGCTATCAGCTAATTCTAACTGTTCACCCCAATTGTCTGATGAAATGTTTCTACAAATAGCTTCAGTCAATTTTCTGCGTCCTTCATCAATGCCATCAGTTGAAACCGCAAAACTTTGGCGAATAATGACGTCTTGACTTCTTTCTTCAAGCATTAGAATTTTTGAATATACTTTTGATTCAAACTGATTGAGGCACAATTCATACAAGTGACCAACAAGTTCTTCGTAAGAGATAATTGGGCCATAAAGAATTTCAGGAAGTTCTTTGTCTAAATCAAAATCTATTCTGTCTGTGCTGTTAGAGGGGTAAAGTCTGCTTTTTAACTTCTTTACAATATGTTTATGTACTTCAGCCAATGAGAAATTTGTAAGCTCTTTTTCTCTTCTAGAATATTTCAATTCACCTAATGTCAACAGCTTATCAGAAAACCTCTGCAATTTTTGCTGTTCCATTTTAAGATTGGAAAGAATCATATCTTTATTATCAAATTTGCTGAATATTTCTAATTTTTGAGCAGTATATTTCAAAATTCCTGAAGTTCTTTGGAACTGATTGCCTATTGAATTTGAGGTTTGGTCAGCAAATTTTTTAGCAACAAGAAAATTCTGATATATAGACTGTCTGCTTTCATTTAGCATGAAGGTAAATCTTCTTGTAAACCATACGAAGGTACCAAGAAGCATAGCCAAAGAAACAGAAACAATAAAAGCTCGCTTTGTAGCATCTACCATCGGAACACATCTATCTAATAATTCATTTATTCTTAAATCTGCTCCTAAGGTAGCAACAACTTTACCTTTACTGTCAAAAATGGGGGCGTAAGCGCTGTAAAATGTTCCCCATCTGTCTGTGTATGTATCATCGGCAACATAAGGCTTACCATCTTTAAAAGCTTTAAATACTAATTCATCAGCATCTTCATATGGAGACATAGGAATAGATGGTTCAAGACTGGCAGCATCGTTATACAGTGGTTTACCGTTTTCATCAATTGATATAGGGTCTAAGATAAAATATGCTTTGTCGTTAATTACAGTATTAACATACAAATAAGAGCAATGTTTGGTTCCTATTCTTGCCTTTTGCAGCAACTTAACCATATCTTGATAATCTTGTCTAGCAACATCATTAGGGCTATTAAATGTAGCAATTTTGTCACCGTCAAGACAAGCTGCAATACCTGAGACAGTTCTAAGTAAACCGTCTCTTATTTCTTGTTCCAAGACAGTCATTGAGTTGCTGTATATAAAATAAGCCGTAATAAATGTTAATAATAAAGCAAATAGACCTAATCCTGCTCCTTCAAGAGCTGGACTAATATTGTATCTTTTTGCTTTTTTAGGTGCTTCTTTGTTTACTGAATAGGTTTCTACCATTTAACCCTCTAATATCTATAATTATTAAACTTATAACATAAGTAATAGTTAATATGATAGTTTTTTTTAAACTTATAAATAAATCTTTTGCAGATTAATTTAGTATATCAATGAGTAAAATCGTATGCTAGAAATGATATTTGATGAACTTGAGAAATTATAACAATAGTCAAAATGAACATTATGATAAAACAAATATAAGCTTCATTTCTACTGACTATAGCAAAAAGAATATAAATTAACGCTGGAATAGAACATACGAAAAGAAATAATAAAATAGTATGGGTTTTATTCTTTATCGCATCAGTTCTTTCTTTTTCTTTTAATTCTTTTTCTTTATTTTCATCGTAAAAACCATGAAATTTACAATAAACCTTTCCTTTATCCATCATATTACCTTCTGATGAATAGATGCAGTTAGTATCCGGTGGGGTCGGAACTTTTTTTAAATATTTTT
>JAFXRA010000242.1 GCA_017526725.1 Candidatus Rifleibacteriota bacterium | reverse complement strand
TCTTATATCTAGAAAAACATGGAAATCACAGAACAAGTAAAAACTATAAAAAAGAATCTGAAACTAATCGGAAAACTTGAAAAAGAGTTTGGGTTAAAGCCAAATACAGATATAGATGACCCTCTGCTTTATTGTGGAGTAGCTCAAACTAATGTTATTAAAGAACTTACTCCATTAGTAGAAGAATATTTCGGTAAACCCTATAAACCAGCAGGTGAAACTGCCTTTTTTATGAACTTATTTGATAAGTTCATTAAGTCTGTTGGTGGTGTACGTAAAGATCAAACTCTGTTTAAAAAAGATATTGCCGAAGGAGTTATTCTTTATTGTGCTTTCTGGCCCTGGGGTACATCTCCTGTAAAAACTTCAGTCAGAATTGGCTTGGTTTGTTATAGCGAAGAATTAGAGGCCGAATACACCAAGTATTTGAAGGGCTATTTTTAGGGAGAAGGGAAGGAAATTAGGAATTAGGAGTTAGGAGTGATGAGTGAGGAATTGCTTCACTTGGCGTTATTGTGAGTCTTCGTAGAAGGCGTGGCAATACAACCCTTCAAACACTTCCAACTCTTCTCACCCTTCGAACAATTATAAACACTACCACAGATTGCTACAGCAATCGTCTCACAAGTGAAACAGTTCCACAGCGAAGCGTCTCACTTCAAAGTAAATAATACAACTTTTAGATTTTGATTAAGATCTATTTTAGCAGATAAAAATAAATGACCGACGAAGAAATCATAGAAATACCAATAAACGGGGTATTAGACCTGCACACCTTTCAGCCTAAGGAAGTAAAACCTTTGGTTATTGATTATCTTGAAGAATGTGTAAAACGTAATATTAAACACGTTAGAATTATTCACGGCAAAGGGATAGGCAATCTCAGAAGAACAGTCGAAGCACTGCTTCCAAAATTAGACATAGTTGAATCCTGGGCACCGGCTGGTGCTGATGCAGGTCATTGGGGCGCCACTCTTGTAACCCTGAAGATAAAATAGGCATAAAAAAAGCCCTGCTTTTAAGCAGGGCCTTTTTTATGCTTGAATCTTAGTAACTTCTAGTATTCTGAACTTTTTCATCAGTAAAAGTAATACCGAAGAGGCGGTTTTCTTCAACTGGCTGCAAGCTGTAGAATACAACATTTACGCTCTTTTTACCATTAGCAATTTTTTCATGTCTGGCAAAATCACGTTTGCGGTTTTCAGCTAAGTCTTTCCACATAGCTTTTGCATCTTTGTCTTTTACAGCCTTAACTGCATCACGAATATTGTTGTATTTGCGTGTGAAGATTGTATTTTCTTCTTCGCCTTTTTTGTCAGTAGTTACATAGTTGAATTTTACAACGATGTTCTTTAAATAGTCGCCTTCATAAGAACCAGCAGAAAGGAAAGAAGAAATCTTGCTCTGTTCGCCGGCAAAAAATACTGTTGCGGTAACTTTCTTAAAGAAAACTGCGCCAGATTTTACAGTATGTGTATAAAGAACTTCACCGTTTTTCCAAGTCTTAACTAATCTTTCGATTGTTTCAACTTCACGAGCGATTTGTTCTTGGTCACGACCGATAACATTTATATAACCATATACAGCAGCCTGTGCAGCAGATACTACACCAAGCATAAGTGCCATTACTACGAACAATTTAACAAATTTATTCATTCCTTTACCTCCAAAGATGATTAGGATAATTATACACATATATAGGTAAACCCGCAAGACACAACTTTACTAAAAAGGGTTGCCTAATACCCACCTTTTGTGTCAAATATATAAACCAAATCCTTAAGGAGAAATAATATGAATAAGAAAATAACTTCTCTTTTAATTGCAGTATTTGTATTGGTTCTCTCTTTTAATTCTGCATTTGCTGCAGCAACAAGAGATAATACAAAACCTGCTGAAATTAAACCACCTAAGAATGAACCAGTAACAGACTTAGTAAAAGCTTATGAAATTTGGAAAAACAAAGGTATTAAGCTTGTTGTTCGTGATAAAGAAGGTAAATTCACTACTTGGAGCGTCGGCAGACTCGAATCTTGGGGCACCAAATCAAAATGGGTTGTCCGCAATAAAAAAGGTCAGTTCTTAACTCATGCTTCTGGTAATGTTGAATCATGGAAAAACGGTGTAAGCCGCCTTGTTATTCGCGATTCTAAGGGCAGAATTCTTACTCATATTAAATTAGACCTTACTGATCATGGTAATTTCTATACTACTGCTGTTGGTTTAAGAAAACTTGAAAACAAAGGTTTCTTAGCATTCGTTCAAGACAGTTTAGGCGATATTCTTGAAGAAGAAATCAAAGCCGGTAATCTTTCTAAACCAAGAGCTCTTATTGCTTACTTGAATAAATACAAAGATCAGTCTGGCGCAGCTAATTTCAAACCTGTTATCAGAAGAATTATCCCATTGGTACAGGCTTTGAACAGCAATGGCAAAAATGTTAGAGCACAGCAGACTGTTGAAGCAGCTGGCGAATTGTTAAAAGCTCTTCAGTAAATTAGATAAAAAGGACCACTTAGATTTTAAGTGGTCTTTTTTTTTTTTGCTATTTTTTTCTTTT
>JAFXRA010000241.1 GCA_017526725.1 Candidatus Rifleibacteriota bacterium | reverse complement strand
AGTCTGATGATATCATTGAGAAGTCTGTGTTTTTCCCTTAATTCTGCTATCCAGTCAGGAGTTATTACAAAGCAGTAAACCAGTATTCCCATAGCATAAGGACCTAATTTATCAAGATTGATAATATAGTAATCTTTACGAGTGCAAGGGTGATTGCGAATAAGTTCCCTTATTCCTTCGCAGAAAGCATCTATTTTTTCGGGCGGTGTGTCAAGACCGATGTTAATAGTTGTTTCAATACGTCTGTATCTGCGTGCACCGTAGTTGTCTATCTGAGCATTAATTAATTCAGAATTAGGAATAGTAATTATTGAATCGTAAAAGGTTCTGATTCTTGTGCTTCTAATACCGACGGATTCGACAACACCATCAGCCTTACCTATAGTAACCCAGTCACCAATCTGGAAAGGTCTATCCATAAGAATTGTGACCGAACCGAAAACATTAGAAATAGTATCTTTGGCCGCCAGAGCAAAAGCTAGACCGCCGAGCCCAAGACCAGCCATGAATTTATCTATGTCTATAGCAAATATATCCGCAAGGAAAACAAGACCGCAGATAACTACCATAACCTTCATAGCTTTAGTAATCAGCGGCGCAAGAATATCATCGAACTTGTTTTCAGTCTGTTCGGCCTTTCCAATAAGATAATTACCAATAAGGTCAACCAATCTGTAACCAGCCCATACGGCAGATAAAGCGGCAACAACCTTGACGCTTACCAATAATATAACTCTGGCGCTGCTGGGCAAACCGAGTATATAAATGCCGCTCCACCAGATTATAGCCGTAATAGCGATACTAATCGGAACAAGGAACTTCTTCTGAGTGTCTTCAATAATTTCTATTCTTGCCTTTTGAAATACAGTTTTAATAGCTTTTGTAATGATATAAATTACAAACTTGCCCATTCCAAGGCCAATGAAAACAATGACAAACAAGCCTATCCACTGCCAGTTTTCAAGTAAAAAGGTTGATTTCATCAAGCTTGGGAAATTCTTTTTCATGTAATCTCTTACGCGAATATTAAGAGGTAGCTTTTCCAAAGAATTGATATCGCTAAGAACTTCTTTTTCCTTATAAGCGTCATAGAGAATTGGCAAAGCTTTAACACTTGATGCAGAGAATTTCCATGCCATAAGATTAGAGTCTTCAACCTTAACTTTTTCTATGGTTATTCTACCTATTGCATCATTAAGAATAATAACTGGTGTGGCTTTGCTGTCGTCAGAAAGTTCGACAAGATCGATGTATCTATATCTGGCAAGAACAGAATTTAGAAGAACAGCACGCTCTCTTCCGATTTCTTTTCGTATGCTTCGTTCGTAGCCAGTTAAATCAAGTGCCTCAGCAGCCGCTTCATCACCTGCTCTTGTTTCCTTAGACATATTGCTAAAGAAATATCTCAAGGTTTCTCTTGGGGAACGAAAAACAGGGTCAACCGTATCGTCAAAGCCTTTGTTTTCTTCTTCTTTTACGATTACCGAAAGGTATTCGTCAAGATGGCAGAGAGTCTTTGTGTAATTAAACTTCCATTCGCCGTTATCGTAGCGTCTAAGGGAAAAATCCATACCCTTTTCACTGCCTATAGGTAAGGTATAAGTATTATCTTTGATTTCATCAGGCAAAGCTTCAACTTTAAAAGTGTAAGAATAAAGAACCTTAAATAGCTTAGCCGCCATATCACGACCTGCGGCAACTCTGCCAGCTTCTGGTATATCTTCTAGATATAGGGCTAAGGCGGCTTCATCTATTCTAGGTGCTTTTTCATATTCAACCTTATTCATAATTTTAAGGAAATAGCGAACGGTTGACCTCGGACTTCTAAGCTTTTCATTTGGTGCGGCAGATTGTGCCATTATAGCGTCAGAAGCGATTAGAATAAGAAAAAGAGCAAAGATATATCGTAAAGTGTTTTTCATTTCAAAGTACCTTGGGATTAATGATTTTAACACTATAGCATAAGCCTCCAATGGAGGCAACCTAATAGGCAATAGCAAACAGAGCAAAGAGTTGAATTTGTCTGTGTTTGTAATTATAATTATTTTAAGGATAGAATATGACTATTATAATTGTAATTACATTATTTTTTTTAATCGCATTTGCACCATTAACTATATTTCATAGAGTTATGAAACTCTGGAAATTATTGGTAATTATTTTTTGCTTTGGATTGCTCGCCTTTTTACTTATGCCTAATTCTCCAAGATGTGTAAAAAGTGGTAATAGAGATAGACACTGCTTTTCTAATATCAGAATGTTGAGAGGTGCCATAGAGCTGTATAATATGGACCACAACGAATCAATGCATGAATTAACTAAAACAAGCATAGAGAAACTAATTCAAGGGAATTATTTAAAATCTGTTTCTAAAGATGAAGAATGTGAATACAAGTCAAAGGGCGAATTAGATTTTGATAAAAAAGATTCGGGTTTTATCTATTGTACTTATCACGGTGATATAGACGGGTACTTGGAATCTAAACGTTTTCAGGATGATAAAAAAAGAATACCTCAGAATTGTTCTATAGAAGAATTCAATGCAGCTAAAAAGGAAATTATAAAGAAAAAAGAAATGCACTCTTTTTTAGAAAACTGTAAAATAGTAATATTAATAGGTATAATGGTTATTTTATATTTGTCTTGTTTCTTTGACAAAGCAGAACCTGAAACCAATTTATAATAGTTTTCAGGAATTGTTGGTTATCAATAAAAACCAATTACAATAATTACTTAAAAGTATGTTTACTCCAAAAGTTGTTTTTCTATACTACATTTCTTTAACAAAATTAGTGGCTATGATATAATAGGCTCATGTCAGTTCCATTGTTAAACACATACTGCCGAAGATGTCATGCAGCAATCATGTCTAATGCTCACACCTGCCCATTATGCGGTTTGAGCAGGCCAAATGCCGCAAATATTTCTTCGTTTGAAAAAAGTTTCATCTCTTCTCCTCCAAATATACCGGAAAGATTTGAATCGACTGTTAGTAAAGTTAAAGCCGTTCCGCCTCTTTTATTTCAACTGCCATCTTTATACTTTTCTTATATAGACACTCCTAAAGACGGTTTAATACACAGAACAGCCCTAACTGCTGGTGTAATCTCAGTATTTATTTATACACTCACCACTATAAAAAATATTATTTTCCTCAAACATCTTTTATGGATGATAATGATTATTGCATTTTTATATATAATTTATGATTCAATTCACTTCATGAAATCTGTGTATTCAAATTACGTGTTAGAACGCTTACAGATTCAAGGCGGTTCTTCCCCCTACTCTGTTCATTTTAAAGTAGAAACTGTTCTAATGAATACGCTAAAAAGCCTTCAATCTCTTCTTTATGCCTTTTATGAAAAGCCTTGGGAAGAAATGAAGAATGACCCGGAATTGAAGCAAAGCGGGAATTCATTTGTTCTTGCAGTTCAAGCTGTTACCGCAAAAATAAAGAAATTCTCTCAAGTTTCCTTAGAAACTATAACTTTGCTTTGGCGCAATAATGTTTATGCTATAACCTCTCTTCCTGACGTAAGTTATGAAGATAAAATCAAACATCTTAAGCTTAAAATAACAGAAGCAAAAGCAGTTATACTGCGCTATTGCTGGCTCAGGCAAATTGAAATGGCTCACGAATTCCTTGAAGACCATCTGAATGGTAAAAGCGGAAGATCAACGCCAGATGATGCCAAATACGTTATTGAAGGAATGCAGTTAGGACTTTACGGTCCTTTAACAGAACCTTTCCACGGCAACTTAGAAACAGTTCCCTACGAACTGCCATTTATAATGCGTTATTATTGGCATCAGCAACTTAGCCCTTCGTCTTTCCCAGAAGAAGAAATTACTGCCCAATACCCTGAAACAGCAGAACTTTTTGAAAGTATCGGGCAGGTTAGAAATCTTATTCAAAAACTCGAAGAACAAAAGATTCTCAGTATGGCAGAAAACGCTGTTACAGATGATTATAAGACAGAAGCCCAAATTACAAGCGAAGCAAGACAAATTAAAAAGTTTCAGCTTTATTCAGATTATTTGGATATTCCCAAATTCCAGCCTAGCGACGCAGAACTTTTAAAACAGGTCGACAGGCTGAATGCAGAGCTCCGTGTTCAGTAGGCTATTTCTGCAAAGCTTGTACCAAGTGACCCGTGGCTATTTTTTTTATATGATTTCCTATATCTGATAAATCAATAGAATATATAAGTTTTTCATAAACTCCACTTGGCTTTTTTTCATACTTTCAAAGAATTCTTCTTCCTATTTTACGCATAATTAATCTTAATATATTGCTCAAAATTTAATTTTTAGTTATTATAAGGAAGTAGATAAATACAATTATCAATAATAATAAAGGATTAACAAAATCTTATGGCAGTCATAACCCCTGTATCAGATTTGAGAAATTATAATAATGTTCTAGAAAAAGTCTCTGTAGGTTCTCCTGTCTACCTAACAGTTAACGGCAGGGGTAAATACACTATTCGTGATATTGCTGAAGATGAAGAGTTTGAGAAAACAAAGGCCATGCTTCGCCTCATGTGCGAACTTAATGAAGGAAGACACTCTGGAGAAGAAGAAGGCTATACATCATCAGAAGAAGTACGAAAATATTTCAAAAATAAACGACCATGAAATATAAAGTAAAATACTCTAAGTCTGCAATTCGTGACTTAGACCGAGTATGGTCTGAAATTTTTGAAGCCTCAAAAAATCAAAACATTACAATAAAATATATAGATGATTTGATGAATAAAATTGAGGAGAAAGCAGATTATCCTAAGTCAGGCTCACCACTGTATTATGAAAATGGATT
>JAFXRA010000240.1 GCA_017526725.1 Candidatus Rifleibacteriota bacterium | reverse complement strand
TTTAATATCATAAAAAACTCTTCTAATAGCAAGCATAACCTTTTGGTTGAAATCCATATGCTTTTGCCCGAATTTCATTGAAGTAAGATTACTTCTTAAGACTATTATCAAAACTGTAGAAATACAGGCTATGATCAATACAGAAACAGCAAGTTCAACAAGACTGAAACCTGATTTTTTCATATCAATTAAACCTCGTTGAAGTCTTCATGGTCTGCCAATTTATATTTGCACGATAATTAGTAAGGCTATAATTCTTCTTTACTCCATTCTCTTCCCAATGAACAACAACATCAATCTGGAATAAGTTAACTTCCGGTTCTCCAGTCCTAAGAATTGTATGCCCCTTAGCAGTATCAATTTTCAATTCAGCATGAGCTTTGTATTTTTTTACTAATTCAGCCGGCAAATAAAGCCCTCTGTCTCTTTCGGAAGGAATAATTATATCAACAGGCATTTCTTCCCACATAAAAGTATCACTTCTAACAGTATCCATTATATTTTGAGCAGCTACTGCAACCTGAAAAATAAGACCGCCGCTTTCTATTGTTCTTGTACCAGTCATAAAGAGAGTTAAAACCGGAAGCACCCCTACCCCGATAATAAATATAGCTAATAATATTTCTACAAAAGTAACAGCTCTTTTTGTTCTTCTATTATGCTTTATTATATTCATCTACCTCTCCTTTTTCTATCTTCTGCTTCAGGAGAAATGAAAGAATTCTCATGTTTTGCAAAATTTTCCAGATACTTTATCCCTTCTGCAGCATTCTGGGCTGCCTGGGTTCCTGGATACTTTTTAAGAATCTCTTTATATAATTTTAATGCAGCTTCATTATTCTTGTTTCTAAAATAAATCTCAGCCATACAAAGCACTGCAATACTAGCTTCTTCACCATCAGGATATTCTTTTAATATATCTTGAAAAACAGCCATAGCCTTGTCAAATTCGCCTGCTTCTAACTTCTGTACACCGTCAAGATACTGTTTTTCAAAAATAGAAAAAGAACTATAAACAGGAGGAGAGGATGACGGTCTTCTATCAATAGAATAACTTAAACCTGTTTTATTCAACAGTTTTGAAGCATCATCAGGAACAGAAATATCTTTTGGCGGTTCTTCTTTATCTGTTACTTTAGGTACATGGTTAACTTTCTGTTCTTTTTTCTTTTTGCAGCAACCCGCTGTATTCAAAATAACAACAAGCGCCAACAACAATATTAAACTTTTTTTTACAGATAACCGCTTCATAAATCGAAGAATTATTCAGCAAAGATGTTTAGCAACAATCTTTGCTATTCCTTCTACCAATTTCTTAATTTCTGCTTCATCAGGGCCTTCTGCCATAACTCTGATAAGATTTTCGGTTCCAGAAGGTCTGACAAGAATTCTGCCTCTGCCGGCAAGAACTGAATCTGCATTTTTTATGCTGTCTGTTATTTCTTCAACAGAAGCATAATCTTTATTCTTAACCTTGATGTTTACAAGAACCTGTGGAAGTTTGTACATTATGCCACTCAGCTCTTTTAAGGAAGAACCTGTTTCTTTCATAATTCTTAAAAGATTGCAGGCTGTAAGCAAACCATCACCAGTTGTGGAGAACTCAGTCAGAATGATATGACCGCTCTGTTCACCACCGACAACATAACCGCCTTTTAACATTTCTTCAAGAACAAATCTGTCTCCAACCTTTGTTTTTAGAACCTTGATATCATTATTACGCATAGCAATATCAAGACCAAGATTAGCCATAACGGTTGTTACAAGAGTATTGCCAGGCAATTTTCCTTTGTCTTTCAAAAACTTAGCTGTTAAAGCCAGAATAAAGTCGCCATCAACGACTTCACCATCGCTGGAAACAGCAATAAGTCTGTCTGCATCACCGTCAAAGGCAAAACCTATATCAAATCGTTCTTTTTTCATCATTGAAACCAATGAATTGATACAGGTTGAACCCACACCCTTATTGATATTGATGCCGTCTGGGTTTATTCCGATGGCGTCTACAGAATAACCAAGGTCTGAAAAGAACTTTGGTGCCCAACCAGAAAGGGCTCCGTTAGCACAGTCCAAAGCAATTTTCATTCTTCTTTGGGAAGTATTTTCGCCGGCAACTTTTGCCAGATGATTCAGCCAGAATTTTACAGAGGTAGTATCGGTATTGATAACCCCTACCCCTTCACCAGTAGGCATTTCTGTTCTGACATTGCCGATAAGGTCTTTTTCAATGGCTTCTTCAATATCATCGCTGATTTTGTAACCATCAGGCCCGAAAACTTTTATACCGTTATCCTGAAATGGATTATGGGAAGCACTTATCATAATAGCGCCCATTCCCTGAAGTTCTTTTGTTATGTAAGCAAGAGCCGGTGTAGGTATAACCCCCAGAAGTCTGACTTCTGCACCCATTGAAGCAGCACCAGCGGCGACAGCATGTTCTAACAAATCACCGGAACGTCTAGTGTCCTTTGCAACAAAGAAAGGTCGTCCATGCTTTTTATGATTTGCCAGCAAATGCTTTGCAGCAAGTTGAGCAATTCTATAAGCAGTGTTTCCATCTAACGGGAAACGGTTAGCAAGACCACGTACACCATCAGTTCCAAAAAAGCGACCCATAGGGTTTGTCACTCCTATTTTTCAAACTTTATTTTTAGCAGTATAACATAAATAATTAATAATTGCGAATTGTCTATTCCCAACTTAATTTATAGAAAAATAGACAGAAAAACAAAGCCCTCGAAATAAAATCGAGGGCTTTCAATCATTAGGTTGTTCTAATTAATATAAGGATTATAGACCAGGAGCTACTGCTTTTACAGTTTCTGTAATTGCTTCTGGTGGCATAACCATAACAGTTTTATTAGCAAGAATGAGAATAGCAGTAACAAGAGCGAATACGCCGATTGATTCAGCAATACCCATAGCTGTTAAAATCTGACCATTACCTTTTCCGCCGTTTTCAGACAAACATCTGATACCTGCACCACCGATTTTACCCTGTGCATAAGCGGAAATAAACTGAGCTATACCAACACCAATAGCAATGCCCAGCAATACAGGACCATTTTGGTAACTGCCTTCATATGCTCCTACAAACTTATTCATCATAAAGTAACATATCATGCAGTAAAGTGTCTGGCTAAGAGGCATACTTACATATGCTGCATATAGGAAGGAAGGAGCTTTGCCTTCTTTGCCTTCTTTTGCCCATGCTCCAGCAGCAGCAGTACCTGCAGCAAGAACGCCGAGAGCACTACCAAGAGCACCAAAGCCTACAACAAGACCAACAGAAAGTTTTCCAAGAAAAAGCATTGTATTAGGTTCCATTTTTTTTCTCCTATATTATTTTCGATTTTATTTATTAGTTTCCTTGAATGGTTCGTATTCTCTTCCTGCCCACCGTCATCTTCTGCCGTAGCGTTCTGCATCGTTTCATAGTCAATGCCCATCGATTTACAGAACAGTTTCTTCAATTCTTCAAATCGAGCAGAACAATAATCAGTATAATAGGATTGAAGTACGTCATAATCATTGTCTTCGTATGGCATGTCCATCCACTCAAGATCTTCTTGTGTGGTGAAACTGAACTTGGATTCAACTTCATCAAGATTGATATGGCTCAGATACTTCTTATCTTGATAGAAGTTTTTATCTCGTTTACTGCGGTTT
>JAFXRA010000239.1 GCA_017526725.1 Candidatus Rifleibacteriota bacterium | reverse complement strand
GAAGAAGAAGAAGAAGCTGACGAAGCTGAAGACGAAATTCAAAATTAATTTTTAAGCAAAAGCGAAAGGTATTATATATTATGCAGATTACAGCAAAAATGGTAGCAGAATTACGTGAAAAATCAGGCGCTGGCATGATGAAATGCAAACAGGCTCTTGTAGCTTGTGATGGCGATATGGAAAAAGCAATGGACGAACTTAGAAAGAGTGGTCTTGCTTCAGCAGGTAAACGTGCTGGCAGAGCAACTTCTAATGGTATCGTATTACCATTGATTTCTGCCGATAAACGTCATGTTGGTTTTGTAGAAGTAAACTGTGAAACAGACTTCGTTGCTAAGACTGATGCTTTCATCGCTTTTGCAAATAATCTTGCTAAGTTAGTTCTTGATCATCCAGAAGTTAAGTCTGTTGCAGACCTTGAAAAGTTAACTTTCGAAGGTCAGACCATTGATGATTACAGAAAATCAATCATTGCTAAGACAGGTGAAAACTGCTCTATTAGCCGTGCTGAACACCTTGATATCCCAGAAGGAACCGAAGGCTTATTCGACAGATACGTTCACAATAAAATCGACGGTTCTGAAGGCGGATTGCTTGGCGTTCTCGTTCAGTTAAAAGTTGCTGATGCAGCTACTGCTGGTAAAGAAGAAGCTACAAAAGTTGCTCACCAGATTGCTCTCCACATTGCAATGCAAGATCCTATAGCTGTTAGCGAAGCTGAAGTTTCTCAGGAAGTTAAAGACAGAGAATACAAAGTCGGCTACGAAAAAGCTAAGATTGAACAGGTTGAAAAAGCTGTTAATAAGGCTCTTGAAAAAGCTGGTATTAATCCTGCACACGTTGATTCTGAAGACCATATGAAGTCTAATGTTGGCAAAGGCTGGATTACTGAAGAACAGGTTGCTCAGGCTAAGAAGATTAAGACTGAAGTTGCTGAAGAAGCTACTAAGAATCTTAAAGACGTTATGCTTCAGAAGATTGCTGAAGGTCGTCTTGCTAAATTCCTAAAAGAAGGTTGCTTATTAGATCAGACTTTCTTGATGGATGATACTAAGACTGTTAAAGCTTATTTAGATGATGCTTCTAAAGAACTCAATTCTAAGCTTGAAGTAACTACTTTCCGCAGATGGAAATGCGGTGAAGCTGCTCCAAAGGCAGAAGAAGCTACTGAATAATAGCTTCTGATTATTCCGAAATAAACGAACTAAGTTTAAAAGACCTGCTATATGCAGGTCTTTTTTTATGTTATAATTTCGTTATGGATAGAAATATCTTAAAATATATATTGCTTTTAAGTGTTCTGTTTTTATTAATAACTCCAACTTTTGCCAAAAGCCGTACAGAGGCAAGAGCCAAGGCCTGTTACACTAATCAACAAATATTAAATGCTGTTTTAACAGAATATTTCTATAAGACCAATAAACGCATTTCTTCTGTTATACCTGATTTAAATATCAAGGCTGTTGAAGAGTTCTTAGTAAAAGAAAAATACTTAGATAAAATTCGAGATAATCCTTGTAATGAATGTAAGCTTA
Organism: Candidatus Rifleibacteriota bacterium; assembly: GCA_017526725.1. The sequence continues at coordinate 2,330 of JAFXRA010000239.1, read as the reverse complement.
TTGTAAAAGAAAATCCAGAAGATTACCTGGTTTATTGTGAATATCACGGTACAATCGATGGTAAAATTCCCCCTTCCGAGGCTTATAAAAAATCAACTGTTACTCCTGTTCCGGCTGTTTCTTACGAAGCAGCAGCTATTTTTGCTGTCGTAATTATTTTTCTCATATTTTTCGTGATTAAAGACTTTCATAATATGGCTAAGGAAGACGTTTCTTCTTCTAATAAGAGCTAAGCTTAGTTACCTCTCTTCTAACGATTTGAAAAATTTGAACAACTCGAACGATTCTAACGATTCGAACGATTCTAACACTTCCAACCCTTCCAACCCTTCCAACCCTTCTTACACTTCTAACAACTCTAACAATTATCTTCTATCTCCATTTTTGGTCTTCTATCTTAAGTCTATAAAAAAAAAATTACAATATCTTCTTGTATATGCCTTATATTATTTAGTATAATTCAACACTATCTAGGTTAATCGAAATATACATAAAATAAGGACAAACAATGACAGGCACAAATCTGAAATATAAAAAGCCTTTATTAAAGCTTAGCGGCGAAATGTTCGGCGGAAAAGACGGTTTTGGTTTTGACCGTGCTTCCTTAGAAGGTTTTGCAAAAGAAATAAAAGCAGTTGTTGATGCTGGTGTTACTCCTGGAATCGTAATCGGTGGTGGCAATTTCTTTAGAGGCGCAAAATCGACTCTACCAGCGGTAAAACGCCATAATGCTGATTCCATTGGTATGTTAGCGACTGTAATGAATGCTCTTTGCTTTGCAGACCATCTTGAAGCAGTTGGAGTAAAGACTGCTGTATTCTCTGCAATGCCTATAGGCACTCTGACTAGACCTTATGATATTGATAAGGCTCAAAAGTTTTTGAATAAAGGTATTGTCTGCATTTTCTCTGCAGGAACTGGTCATCCGTATTTTTCAACAGATACTGGTTCTGCTTTGCGTGCTATCGAAACAGGCTGTGACGTTCTGGTCAAAGCTACAAAGGTTGATGGCGTTTATGATGCAGACCCGGCCAAAGTTCCAACAGCAAAGAAGTATGATGTTATTACTTATGAAGAAGTATTGGATAAAAAGCTTGGAGTAATGGATCTAGTTGCTATTACTCTTTGCCGAGATAATTCTATGCCGCTTAAGGTTTTGTCTCTTAATGAGCCAAATGTGCTTGTTAAAGCTTGTCGTGGCGATAAAGTCGGTACAGACGTAGTCCCGGTAAGAGACTAATAGTTCTAAGCCAGAAAAGATGTTAGATTAACGGGTGCAGAGAAATGTTGTGTTTGAAGGCTATTGATTAAATGCTAATTTTCGATAGCTTGATAACCAGACAATCCTCTTATCTCTTTTCTCTAATCTCTTCTCTCTATGAAATAGTATATAATTAAGTTTGAATTAATTATCTTAAAAATATTAAAGTAAATAAAGAAAGGGAAATAACAAATATGTCTATTGATACTATGGTTAATGATTGTAAAGCCAAGATGCTTCAATCTATCGAAGCTTTGAAGAAAGATTTTTCTACAATGAGAACTTCAAGAGCTACTCCATCTCTTTTGGCTCGTATCACTGTAAATCAGTATGGTTCCGAAGTTCCTTTGCAGCATGTTGCTTCTGTTTCTGCTCCAGACCCCAAACAGTTGGTTATTCAGCCTTGGGATAAGAGCATTCTTTCTGAAATTGAAAAGGCAATATTGAAATCTGACTTGGGCTTGAATCCACAGAATGACGGCAATTTGATTCGTTTGCCTATTCCCCCTTTAACAGAAGAAAGAAGAAATGAACTAGTTAAGGGTGCTAAGAAGAAAGCTGAAGAATACAAGGTAACTCTTCGCAATATGAGAAGAGATGCTAATGATAATTTTAAAGCTATGCAGAAGAAGAGTGAAATAACTGAAGACGAATGCAAGAAGGGTCTTGATAAGATTCAGAAGCTTACCGATGAACAAATAAAAAGTATTGATACTATCTTTTCTGCTAAAGAAAACGAAATAATGGGCAAATAATGAAATTCAGAATTACTGAAGAATGTGTTTCATGCGGGACATGCGGCTCAGTTTGCAAGAATAGAGCCATCAGAATGGGTTTCCCATGCGTAATAACCAACAAGTGTATTGGCTGCGGAGCCTGTGCTGAAGCATGCCCAATAGAAGCTATTGTTCCCGTTAAAGACGAAGACGACAAGGAATTGAATTAATAAATGGCTGAACAGAGTAGAGACGAATTGCTGAAAAAGCTAATGGCAGAGGTTGACCCCAATAATATTCCAGCTCATATAGCTATTATTATGGATGGAAACGGCAGATGGGCTAAAAAGATG
>JAFXRA010000238.1 GCA_017526725.1 Candidatus Rifleibacteriota bacterium | reverse complement strand
GTAGGACAGGGTGTAAAAGTTGCATATTTCTCTCAGAGCATTCCTCAGAATCTAGCAAAGAAAGCTTACGACATAGTTGCAGAAGGTCTGGGCAATAAAGGGAAACTCGCAATTGAATACCATAAAGCAGAAAAATCCTTAGAAGTTGAATATTCTTTGGAAAAAAACAATAAACTTGAAGAATGCCGTGCCCTATTAGATAAAAATGATGCCTGGAGTAGTCTCGACCAGATAGGCAAGATTATGTCTAAAATGGATGTAAATGGTGACTGGGACTACGACAGCCTTTCCGGCGGTCAGAAAAGAAGAGTTATTCTTGCTGGTGCATTAGTTTGCGAACCTGACGTTCTGTTATTAGACGAACCTACAAACCATCTTGATATTGAAACAATAGCCTGGTTGGAAGATTTTCTTCTTAGACTTTCTACTACCTTAGTTTTTGTAACTCATGACAGAATGCTGCTTAGAAGACTGGCTACCAGAATTATAGAATTAGACCGCGGTAGATTATATGATTGGAACTGCGATTATGACACTTTTCTAAGACGAAAAGCAGATGTTCTGGCGGCCGAAGAAAAAGACTGGGAACGTTTTGATAAAAAATTGGCTCAGGAAGAAATATGGATAAGACGAGGTATTGAAGCTAGAAGAACTAGAAATGAAGGCCGTGTAAGAGCTTTGAAGAAAATGCGTGAAGAACGCAAACAGCGCAGAGAAAGAATAGGCACTGCCAAAATGAAACTCACAAAATCGGCTGATTCTGGCTATGAAGTTATTGAAGCCGAAAATATTTCCTTCTCTTATGGTGAAAAGCAGATAATTAAAGACTTTTCCATAAGAATTGTCAGAGGCGATAAAATTGGTATCGTGGGGGCGAATGGTTGCGGAAAAACCACATTGGTGAAGCTTTTGCTTGGTGAACTTAAGCCGAATTCAGGCAGCATTGATTTGGGAACAAATCTTCAGATAATGTATTTCGACCAGCTTCGTGCACAACTTGATGAAAATAAAACCGTATGGGAAAATGTTTCTCCAGATAGTGACCAGGTTATTTTGAATGGAAAACCTCAACACATTGTGGGTTATTTACAGAATTTCCTTTTCTCTCCAGAACGGGCAAAAACCAAAGTTTCTGTGCTTTCAGGCGGAGAAAAGAATCGTGTGTTGCTTGCTAAATTATTTGTTTCACCTGCAAATCTACTGGTATTAGATGAACCAACCAACGATTTGGATATAGAAACTCTTGAATTATTAGAAGAATTAATCTGTGAATTCAAGGGCACGGTACTTTTGATTTGCCACGATAGAACATTCTTGAATAATGTGGTAGAAAGCACTTTGGTTTTTGCTGAAAATGGCGAAATTAAAGAAATTGTGGGCGGTTATGATGAATGGCTGCAAGAAAGAAAACTAGAATCAGAAACTGCGAAGAAAACGATTGCCAATCACTCAAATAATACTCCAAAGAATGAAATAGCAGATACAAAGCCTAAAAAATTGTCTTTTAAAGAAAAGCAGGAATTGGCAGCACTTCCAAAAATGATTGAAGATGCAGAAAAAGAAGTTGCTGAAATACAGGCGAAACTTGCTGACCCACTTTTTTACAAAAGTGGAGAAAACCCGAATTTACTGAATCAGAGAATAACTGAGTTGGAAGATGCTCAGCTTAACTATATGGAGCGCCTCGAAGAACTCCAGTCCCGTCAGTAGAAGTTATTTGTCTGGCTTCTTCTAATGCTTGTTCGCCGAACAATTTCAGATATTCTTTAAAATCCTCAGAAAAATATTCAGAAACAACCTGTTTGTGCCCTTCTTTTGGCAAATTAAGGTTGAGAACGAAAGAATGCAGCAGATGATACCTTGCACCTAATTCCTGGTAATCTTTTTCTGTAAAAACCTCATTATTATGCTTTTTTAATTGATATTTGCTGTCAAAAGAATAGAGTTTATCGCCTACAATAGGAAAACCCGCAAGTGAACAATGTGCACGAATCTGATGTTTCCTGCCGCTGTTGAGCTTGGCTAATAATAGAGTAAATCCCTTGACTGTTCCAAGATTATAGAAATCAGTGGAGGCTTCTTTGCCTGTGCCTTGTGATGCTGCCTCAACTTTATAGCCTATAAGCTGAGTATTTGTTACTATTAAAGGAACATTGATAGAAAAAGATTTTTTTGATATTTCACCTCTGACTACAGCTAAATAATATTTGTCAGCCATTATCAAACGTGGGTCTTTGCGAAGGCTTACCGGGTTATCGAATCTTTTTTTTAAATAAATCAAAAGTCCACTGGTTTCTCGGTCAATTCTATGTATAGGATTAATATCAGATAATTTTTCGTTTTCTCTGAGAAGTGCGGTCATATTCTGTTTGAAAAATCTGTGATTTGAGCTTATAGGAAGATTAGCCGGCTTGCTGACAACAATAATATTCTCATTTACATATATTTTATGGTAATTGCAGTCTAAATCGGGCTCACTATAGTTGTGTACAGTATAACAAAGCTCAATTCCCGCTTTTAACGTATAATTTTTGGAAACTTTTTCTCCATTAATCGAAATAGCACCTGAATTAATCAGTTCTAACCACTGTTCACGAGTTTTATATGTGAAACGGTCAGTCAGATAATCAATAACTGACTGACCGCTGAATTGCTCTGTGATTGGAGATTTTAATTCCAGATCGTATATCAAGGTTTATTTATTGTTCGTTATTCCGAAAGGAATGTGTACAGATGGAATGTGCTTCCCTGAAGAACTCTTTAAGTGAGTAACCTGGTCATCGAAATAGATATGAGGTCTCATTACTTCTAAGATTCTGCCTTTTTCGATACCACCTAAGAAAAAGGCTTCGTCAACTTCCATGCGCCACTTTCGCAAGGTCATAATAGCTCTTTCGTGTGCTGGAGCACTTCTAGCTGTAACAATTGAAATTCTCAAAAAGCGTTTGTAAGTATCAGGGTGCTTTCTGGCGCTTAGTCTGTCTGCTCTTTGTAAAGCTGAAAGATGCTTGAACAACTTGAACAGCGGCCCTGGATCCATTGCATTTTTTGCATTTTTCATTTCATTTTCTTGAAAAGCGTCCAGGTCTTTTTCCTGAAAAATTCTTTCTGCCTGGTCATCAACTATTACACCGTCAAAGTCGAAAGCAATTCGAAGTTCGTCGTCATCTAAGTCATCGTCTTCCTGACCTGTGCCTAATACGGTTCCTGCTGGATAGCCGGCTTTTACTG
>JAFXRA010000237.1 GCA_017526725.1 Candidatus Rifleibacteriota bacterium | reverse complement strand
TGTCTGCTGCTGATATGTTTACATATTTGTATTTCAAAGAAATGCGAATAGACCCCAAGAACCCCAAAGACCCCAACAGAGACAGATTTGTTCTTTCCAAAGGTCATACTGCACCTGGAGTTTATTCTGCATTAGCTTATAGAGGTTATTTCCCTGTTGAAGATTTGCCAACACTTCGCCATAGTGACTCTTATTTGCAGGGTCACCCCAACATGAACACTGTTCCTGGCATTGATATGTCTACCGGCTCTCTCGGTCAGGGCTTATCGACCGCAGCTGGTATGGCAAAAGGTGCTAAATTCCTCAATAAAGATATTAACGTTTATTCTGTTTTAGGTGACGGAGAATTAGCCGAAGGTCAAATTTGGGAAGCAACAATGTTTGCAGCCCACTACAAACTTGATAATCTCTGCATTATCGTTGATATTAACGGTTTGCAGATTGACGGCCGCACAAAAGATGTTATGAACACAGAACCAGTCGATGCTAAGTTTGAAGCTTTCGGCTGTGATGTTGTTAAAATAGATGGTCACGATTTCGATCAGATTGAAGCTGCCATGGAAAAGTTCCATAAAAATCATGGAACAGGTAAACCAACAGCAATTATTATGAAAACCACCAAAGGCAAAGGTGTTTCATATATGGAAGACAAAGCTGGTTGGCATGGAAAAGCACCAAACGATGAAGAATACGCTCAGGGCATGGCTGAATTAGCCGAAGCCAGAAAGAAATTGGAGGCTTAAATTATGGCAGACATCAAAAAAATCGCTACAAGAGAAAGCTACGGTAATGCTCTTAAAGAATTGGGCGCAAAAGCTAAAGATTTGGTTGTTTTAGATGCAGACTTAGCTGGTGCTACCAAAACCAATATTTTCCAGAAAGCTTATCCAGAACGCCATTTTGACTGTGGTATCGCAGAAGCTAACATGATTGACGTTGCAGCTGGTCTTTCAACAATGGGTCTTGTTCCATTCGCAGCTACTTTCGCGATGTTTGCTGCCGGCAGAGCTTACGAACAGGTTAGAAACACTATTGGATATCCCCATCTTAATGTTAAGATTGGTGCTACTCACGGCGGTATTTCTGTTGGTGAAGATGGAGCTTCTCATCAGTGCTGCGAAGACTTTGCTCTTATGAGAACAGTTCCAGGAATGGTTGTTATGTGCCCAGCCGACGACGTAGAAGCCCGCAAAATGGTTGAAGCAGCATATGAATATGTCGGTCCGGTTTACATGCGCTTTGGCCGTTCAGCAACTCCAGTGTTCCATGATGAAAACTATACTTTCAAAATTGGAAAAGGCGAAATGATTCAGGATGGTAAAGACGTTGCCATAATAGCAACAGGAATCATGGTTCCAGAAGCTATCGAAGCTGGCAAAAAGCTTGCTGAAGAAGGCATCTCTGCAATGGTAATCAATATGGCAACAATTAAGCCAATCGATGAAGAAATGGTTCTTAATGCAGCTAAGAAATGCGGAAAAATAGTTACTGTTGAAGAACATTCTATTATAGGCGGTCTTGGTGAAGCTGTATGCGCAGTTCTTTCAGAAAAGCATCCAACTCCAGTTAAACGCATTGGTGTAAATGACGAATTTGGTCATTCTGGCCCAGCCGGTGAATTGTTAAAAGCTTTCGGTCTTTGCTCAGACAATATCGTTGTACAAACCAAAAAGCTGCTAGGCAAGTAATTTAATCGTAAAAAACGAGGCTTTATAAAAAGCCTCGTTTTTTGTTCTTTATGAAAGAAAAAATGAAAAAGCAGAAAAAAACTTTCACAAGCATTATTATTTCAACAATAACTATACTTATAGTAACAAATATAATATTGGGTATATATGATTTTCTTGAATATGGCGTGAATCGCAGAAAAACCACACGGTGGTATTGGTATGGATATGCATATTGTCCTGATTTTGATCTGAGATATAAACTATGTATCTTTAATATTAGAGAGCTACAAAGTGCTGTAGATATGTATAATACAGATAATACGCCAATGATGACTGAATTAGATTTAGAAAAATTACTTGAAACGGGATGCATAAAAAACATTCCTACAAACAGATACTTTAATTGCAAATATATTTCAAAAGGTGATTTATTAACAGAAAACGGTGAAATATGCTGTGAGCTACATGGAAATTTGTCTGAGATTTACCAAAAAAATGAAATAGCAAAAATGGAATTCGACAGAAAAAATACTATTTATAATGTCAGCATACGTATACTTCCTGCTTTATTATATTTTATTTATGCACTTATAATTTTAGCTATATGAAAAAGAAGATTGAAATATGGAAAAAAAGAAAAAATCATACTTAGGAATTGCTTTTACAACATTTTTAATACTAGTAATAACATATATAATTTTTATGCCTAATTTTAGAAAGGGTGGAGGTCGTGATCCACGAATAACTTGTTACTCCAACCTGAGAGTTATTCAGGGTGCTGTTGAAATGTATAATATGGATATCAAAACAATGATGACTGATTTAGATATAGAAAGATTAATCGAAGGGAAATATCTAAAGGAAAAGCCAAGATCCCCAAGACCAGAGTGCAGATATTTTTCAGATGGTGATTTAACAGATACAGGCGAAATATGCTGTGAAATACACGGAGGATTAATTGCCGAAGCTAATTCTGATATTATTAGAAAAGAAGAAAGAGAAAAAAGAATAGAAGAAATTAGATCCAATCTCTCTTTCCATAGTATTCGCATACTTCCAGCGTTATTATATTTAATATTTGCACTAATGTAACAATTATTTACTATCTTTCAAAAATATTAAACAGAGTAAAAAAAATTTTTACTCTGTTTTCGTTTTTTTAGTTTTTGTACAATTCAACAATGTTTTTTGATGTTTTTCTTTGTTTGTTTATGAAGGAAATTATGTACTAAAAAAAATATCAACTCCTGCCGAAAATGTTGATGGATTTGTTTGCCTCCTTAATTTTCAGGCCGGAGAAAAGTTCTCCGGTTTTTTTTTTGTCAACTTTCATGATAAAATAATAAAATGACGGAGGATTAAATGACTAAGCTAAAACTATTTATCTCTATTCTTCTTATAACATCAATTTGCTTTTTAACTGCCTGCGGTGGTGGCGGAGGAAGCAGTAGCAACAGCAAAAAAAATACCGTAGATCCAAATAATAGAGCTATTCAAGCAACATGCATTGCTGGCATTGTTACCACTTTAAGAAGCAATATCAATAATATTTTCCCTTCAAACTCTATGAGATTTAGTTCAGAACCAGTTTTAAGAGCATCACTTTCAGAAATTGCTACAGGTGAAGAACTGATGAAGCTTAGTGGCATCACTGGAATAAAAAACGATGGCGGTTTCATAGACGAATTTAATGATTCAATAGAAAAGTTTATAAGCAGAAATAAAGATAATGTTTTATATAAATCAGATTATATGGCAATAGCTGCGAATGGTAGCAGACATATAGGCTTAACAATTACAAAACTTGGTTCCTTTAATATAAAGACTTATTTTGCAACAGAAGAAAATAGTTCTGAAATAGTTGGAGTTAGCTATATTAAGAATACAGAATATACTACTTTTGCTTTTAAAACCTTTAAAGACTTTAATAGCCTTGAAGGAAGAGTTTTTAAAAAAGACCAGAACACTTTTACATTCAACGAAGGCAATATAAAGGATATTTCATTGGCTGAAGTTTATGGTGATAATACAAATTTCACTTATAATGATTTAATCGAAGAAACATCTGATATATTCAGTTATAATGGCGAATTAGTATCTAATGGAGACAGCAAAAATCCTGATAGTATTTCATACTTAGTAAGATATCCAGAAACCGTTGGAATAAGATTTGCAATTAAACCATTACTTGATAATGCAGATAAAATACTAGAATTTACTCCAGCTCCTTCAACCAGAGCAAGTATTGATATTACTGATGATTTAAAGAAGTATAATACTTTAAAGAAGACTAGAGTATTAATCCCTGCTGCTTCAATTGATCAGTTTAAAACTTATTTTAAAGACTACGAAATGTTAATGGATAAGCAGATTGCTACAGATACTCTTATTTCTAATAGTCAGATAAGCATGATTGTTTCACAGGACAAAGATTCTGGTCTTAATGTAGGTATACTAAATGAAATTGCTGAACTTAGTATTAATAAACAAAAAGGTTATATTGGCACGATAGTATGGTTTATTGCTGACCCTAACGGTAAGGCCATTGTCTGCTTTGCTTATTGTGATACTAACAATTCTAAAAGTTCGACTACTTTTACATTTAGAATTAATGCAGAAACAAAAAGGGTTGAAGGTATAAGTTTCTGGAATGAAAATATTCAACCTACTGGTTTATTTGAAGACTTTGGGCTTGAAGAAGGCAATTATATGATTAATTGTAGAAATGCAACCTTTATCGGCAATACACCAGAACAATTCACTTATACTCATTACAACAACATCAATAGAACCCAAATTGATGGCTCTGTTACTATAAAATATGATGGAACTCTGATTTCTACCAAATAATAAACTTTTCACCTCCAACACTTATAATTAAAATCGCGGACAGTTGTCTTGTTCGACCCAATTCTCCTCTCCAATCCGCAAGTTATACGTCATTGCGAGCCTCTGAAAGATGCGTGGCAATCCACACGCTCTTTTTAGTCTACCCATTGTCATAAACGTATAGCTTTCAGGGCTAAAGCCCATACGCTATACTTTTTATGACAAATGTGTAGACTTCCCTTATCTCTAAATTGAGATCTCGCGTCTACTGTCCGCTGACAATTACCATAGACAGCGTCATTTGCCCCCTCATAACGATGTGTCCCACAGCAAAGCGTATCACCTTAAGATACTATTGGCTAATTTTTAATCATAGTTGTGCAAAATTTAGACTTGAAAATTGAAAAGACAATGTTTATATTAGG